>NZ_CAUSAI010000009.1:0-40191 GCF_963529685.1 uncultured Gemella sp. | reverse complement strand
GTGTTACTGTATCTTACTTTGAATGGGTAC
Organism: uncultured Gemella sp.; assembly: GCF_963529685.1. GTDB lineage: Bacteria > Bacillota > Bacilli > Staphylococcales > Gemellaceae > Gemella. Next base: position 40,161 of record NZ_CAUSAI010000009.1, on the reverse strand, counting down.
AAAACTTACAAGGTTACTACTGGACTGAAGAGGAAGTAGTTGAAAAACAAGCTAGAGTAATGACAAAAGCATTTAATGATATTTGGGAAGTAAAAGAAAGATTTGATATCCCAATGAGAAAAGCCGCGTATGTAAACTCTATTGAAAAAATTGTTAAAAATATGAAGCTAAAAGGTAAATTAAGCTAATAACAAATAAAGAATCGACATGAGACATCTCGTGTTGATTCTTTTTTACTATTTAGTTGATAGTGTTTCAAGTATATAATCATCAAATTGGTGTTGGAAAATTTTTTTGTAATCCAAAAATTTATAATGTTGTACTGTGACATTTTTAAGTGATTCGACTAGTTTTAATTGAGCCTCAAGAGGTGTTTTAGGACTTAGATATGACATTGCATAGTGAACTTTTTGTGTAATGGAGCTACTAATATTAAGTATATCGATTGAATCTAGGATATCATACAAATAATCAGTTTTTTCTGGTAGGTCAATTTCAAAATTATATAATTTTTTAAATATTGGATCTTTTTTGTTTTGAATATAAGTATTTTTTATATCACAAAGTGAACAATCTTCTATAAAAAGTTCTGTAACTGAATCAAAATACTTAGCACAAACTAAGCTAATCGCAGCACCTTGACCAAGCCCTGTTGCAATTATATCCTTATTTGGGAACATCATCTCAGTAATATGGATAGTATCTAGTGCATCTTGAAATACTAGATTATAATATGGTATCTCATACTCGCTATCGATAAATGGGAAATGAGAACAAGGTGTGTTATTTTCACTATTGCCGGCTTGACCTCTAATATGAAGTGATACTAGTGCGTAGTTTAACATACTATATTTTGATAGATTTAGAAAGTCTTTGTTTTTAACTTTGAACTCAGGAAAATCTACGATAACTCCTTTAACTTTTGAATTAGGTATAACAAGATCCAACTCGATTTTTGAATTATCTGTACCTAGAAAAGTTATTTTTTTATATTTAGCAAAAGGATGAGGTGTATTTAGTGTAGTTTCTGCAAAATCAAATTTTCTATATTTTTCTAATTTCATTTAAAGCTCCTATTTTTCTTCAAGTAAAAAGTTGAATATTTCATCATTAAAATGTGGGATGTTCTCATGATAGTATTTTTTGTAAATGTATGCTTTCTTTTTACTTTTAATATTGTTAAACACTTTTTCTTGGGTTTCTTTTGGACAGTCTTCATCAAGATTAGAAATTCCAAATAAGATATTACATTTAAGTAGTTTAGCGAAATTCAAAGTATCAAGATAATAAAGATTATTCAAGAAAGCTTTGGTGTTTTCACCTTTAGTATTAAACCATCTTCCATGATGAGTGAATTCAGCATAGGCATTTTTTCTATTATCATTTTCATAGAAGGTTTGAAAATCTGAAAGAAAAGGATATAAACTTATGCATTTTGTAACATTTTTGTTTAATGCAGTAAACATTATAGAAAAAGCTCCACCTTGAGAAGCACCATAGCTAGCTATATTTTGAGAATCAATGTCATCAAATGAGGTAACTATTCTAGAAAGAATAAGCGTATCTAAAATATTTTTGAAAAATATCATATCCTCTATATTTTCGTCTAGACCTATTGTGAGATGCCCAAAAACTGAAGGAGAAGAGTTGCTTTTGTCTTTACTTAATCCACCTTGATTTCTAAAATCTATTGCAACAACATCATATCCCAGAGAAGAAAAGGTAGATTTTTCTAACCAATTTCTACTAGAAGCGGGATAGCCGTGGAAATAGAAAAGCATAGGAATAGCTTTATTTGGATATAGAGTTCTATACTTTAGATTTTTTATATATTTAGCGTATATTGTTGAGTTATCAAAGCTAGTAAAAGTTAAATTATAAAATTCTATATTTTCAAATTTGGAAAATGAAGTTTTTTCTAATTTGTAACAGAGTTGAATAGTATCAATATATTTTATCTTTTCATCCCAAAAATTCTTAAATTCAAGTGTTTTATCCATAAGTATCTCCAATTTAACGTTTTCAATTACTTAATATATTATCACTCGAAAGAAAAATTATCCATCAATATGAATTACTAATAGATAGGAAGAGCGGTTGACTCAAAAGTCCTAAATTTTAAAAAAAGTGTATATCATAACTCACTCTCGCTTTTTATTTTTTGGCTTCATTATAATTACCCCTATCCTTTTATTATATCATAAATATATTTTTATTATCAGTCTATATTTTTAATCTTTATTGTGATATATTATAAGTGTAAGTTAATAGTATACTATAATTCTATATGTAGTTGCAAATACATATAAAATTTTTAAAAATTTATTCATAAAAGGGAGGTATATATTATGAATAATAAATTTAAATTGCCAAGTGCTATTTTATCTGCTAGTTTATTAGTTACTCCTGTTTCTGGTTTAACTAATAATTTTAATAATGTTGCTAAAGCTAATTCTTATATTAAAGAAGAACAAAAAGATACTATTTATAAAATTTTAGAACCTAATGTAAAAATTAATGAGGGTAAAATAGTATTAGAAAATAAAAAAAATATAAAAAATCAAATAATTAATAATTGGGAAAAAATAAAATTAAAAACAACTTTCAAATCACCAGAAGAACTTTATTTAAGTTTAGAAAAACATTTTAATGATTTAGAAAATAAAAGTAATCAAGGATACATAGAAGTAGAACCTAATGGAAAAATAAAACAAAGGTTCCAAACAAGAGAAGTATGGCCAGAAGATGTAGGAAGAACTTTTTCTGATCCAAATTACCATAGGCAAACTCATTGGTGGGGAACTCTTCATTTCTTTTATACAGATGCAGTAGCTTATAGATATGCCTATGAAATGAACGAATCTGGAATAACTCAAGGCGTTGTTGCAGGATTTTCAAGTATTCTGGGAGGTTTTGTAGGAGGTGTAATAGGATTAAGTGCAGGTCACGCTCTTGCTATAGCTAACACAGTAAATTACAATGCAAGTCTTCCAGGAGATGGAGTAGAGTTATCTGTAAAACATTGGGGAGAAATCAATTGCAAACCAAGATAATGAGAATATTAAAATTTACTTTTATAATTATAATATCTATTTTATTCTTAATACTTTATTTAAAAACAAACAATCCATACATAATAGTAATATATATAACAACAACTGTAAGTCCGTTTATAAGAGAAAGAATTTTAAAAAAAAGAAAAGACGACTAAATGTGAGTCTGTGAAAAAAGTCTGTAAAAATAACCCTTCCTATGTTAAACTGAAATTAACTAGGGAGGGTAAAAAACGCCAAGAAGAAAAAGATATTCAAAAAAACCGAAATTAATGAAACAATTAGTATCAGAATAAGAAGTAGGAAGTGTATCCGACATACAAAATACCTTAAAAGATTTACTAGGAGATATAAGAACTACTATAAGCAGAAATAAATAGTATAATCTCCGATTTAACGTTTTCATATATTTATACTATCATCTAGGATGAGAAATTTCCATTAATAAGAATTATTAGGAAACTCGGAGAAACGATAAAACTTATAGGTACTATAATAATTGAAAAAATTTTTTATATGTAGTAAAATTATTTATTAATGATTAAAAAATAAGGAAAGAGGTTAAATTAAAACCATATGGATCTCAGTATCTTAATTAAAATATTAATAATAGTATTATTACTTATTGCCTCGGCAATATTCGTAATGTTTGAATTTGCTCTTGTTAAGCTTAGACCTACAAGGGTAAATGAATTAGTAGAATCAGGAAATAAAACAGCAAAAATTTTGGTTGTAATGGTAGAACAATTAGATCATTACTTATCTGCGACACAGTTAGGTATAACGATTGTTTCTTTAGGGTTAGGTTGGATTGGGGAGGCTACATTTCACTCGATGTTTACTCCAATATTTTCTTTATTAAATCTTAATGAAGCTATAACTCATACTATATCTTTAGTTATATCATTTGGATTTATGACACTACTGCATGTGGTTCTAGGAGAATTGGTTCCTAAGACAATCGCTATTCAATCTGCAGAAAAAACTTGTTTACGAGTAGCTTGGCCAATGTATATGTTTGATAAAGTAATGCGCCCTTTAGTTTGGTTGCTTAATTCACTAGCGAATGTTATAGCGAAAATGTTTGGAGTTGAACCAGCTTCTGAACATGATGATATTCATAGCGAACAAGAACTAAGAACAATTATGAAATCTTCAAGAGCGCACGGTCAAATTAACGATGTAGAGTATCGTTATGTAGAAAGAGTATTTGAATTTGACAATAAAATTGCTAAAGAAATTATGACTCCTAGAACAGAGGTTGAAGCAATAGATATGAGTGATTCTTTAGGAATTATCATGAGACAATTAAAACAAGAAGAATATACTAGATATCCGGTAATAGAAGACGGTGACAAAGACCAAATTCTAGGTATATTAAATGTTAAGAAATTATTATTTGCAGATAAACCTCTTGAAACTACAAAAGACTTAGAAGAATATATAACACCAGCTATAAAAATATTTGAACACACACCTATTTCACAAGTATTAGCAACTATAAAGCAAAATAGAGAACATATGATAGTTATCACCGATGAATATGGTGGAACTAGTGGGGTAGTTACTTTAGAGGATATAGTTGAGGAAATTACCGGTGAAATTCGTGATGAATTCGACGAAGATGAACAAAGTTTAGTTAAAAAATTAAAGAATGGACATTATTTAATTGATGGATGGGTTCCTATCCAAGATGTTAACGCATTATTCCATGTCCAACTTCCACACGAAGAAGTAGATACAATTGGAGCTTATGTATATTTAGAAAAATACGAAGCAAAAGTTGGGGCAGTATATCCTATAGATAAGTTAACATTTGTGGTAAGAAAAGTTGAAGAAAATCAAATACGAACTTTAGAAGTTTGGAAAGAGAAATAGATGAAAATGGAAGAGGTAGAATGAAAAAGCTATCTCTTCTTTAATTTTTTATGTGAAAAATAATTATAAGTTACTTTAAATGTACTTAAAACTTTCTAGTATATCTTTACTATTCCGAACAATAGTGGTATTATATACTTATAATATACGAATAAATTAAATGTATATAGTATGGTAATATACCAAATATGCTGTGTGAGGAGTATAAGATGAAGTTAAAGAGAAGTGAAAGAATAGTAGTGATGACGGAGTATTTACTAAATAATCCGAATAAATTGATTCCATTAACATATTTCGTCTCAAAATTTAATCAAGCGAAATCTTCGATTAGTGAAGATATACATATAATAAAAAATGGTTTTAAAGAAGAAAATATTGGAGAAGTTAGAACTTTAGCTGGGGTCAGTGGTGGAGTGATTTTCACACCAACTTTAGTAGAAGAAGACGCAAAAGAGATTCTTGATGGTTTTTTAGAAAAAATTAGCGGCGGTAATCGTTTATTGGCAGGTGGATATATTTTTATGTCAGATATTATAGGAGATCCTAGTCTGATGAATAAGTTAGCGCGAGTAGTAGCGACAGTCTATAAAAACAAAGAAGTAGATGCTGTGGTAACAGTCGCGACAAAAGGAATACCTGTTGCTTATGCGATAGCATCGATTTTAAATAAACCAGTAATTATTATAAGAAGAGATAATAAGGTTACAGAAGGAACAACAGTCGCGATAAACTATGTTTCTGGATCTACAAAAAAAATAGAAACAATGATTTTATCAAAACGTAGTTTAAATACAGGATCAAAAGTATTATTAGTAGATGACTTCATGCGTGGTGGAGGAGTCCTAACAGGTATGGAAAGTCTAATGAATGAATTTGATGTTGATGTAGTGGGTAAAGTAATAATTACACAATGTTTCGATTCTCCAAGAGAGCACGAAGATGATTATCTGTATTTATCAAAAATAGAAAATATTGATGAATTCAATGGAACTTTTGATGTTAAACTAGGGAATGTTATGGAAAAATTACGCCAAGTAGAAAAAGAGGATATTGAAAATGAGTAACAATAGATATGCTGTAATACTGGCTGCTGGAAAAGGTACGAGAATGCAGTCAAAATTATATAAAGTACTACATAAAGTATGTGACAGAACTATGGTCGAACTTGTGTTAGATAGCCTTAGCGATTTAGAAATGCAAGAAGTAATAACAGTAGTTGGGCATGGAGCTGAAAGAGTAAAAGAAGTACTAGGAAACAGAACAAAATTTGTGCTTCAAGCAGAACAATTAGGTACTGCTCATGCAGTAAAAGTTGCAAAGGATGAATTAAAAGATAAAGAGGGGACTACTATAGTAATGTATGGTGATACCCCGCTAATTCGACCGGAAACTATTAATAATATGCTAGATCATCACGAAAAAATGAATGCTAAAGCTACAGTTTTAACGGCAATAGCTGATGATCCATTTGAGTATGGTCGTATAATTCGCGATGTAAATGGTAAGTTAGTTAAGATTGTTGAAGAAAAAGATGCTACAGAACAAGAGAGAAAAATCAAAGAAATCAACTCAGGTATTTACTGTTTTGACAACAAACTGTTATTTGAAATGCTAGAAAAAGTAAAAAATGATAATAATCAAGGTGAATATTATCTTCCAGATGTTCTTGGTTTGATTCGTGAGCAAAAAGAAATAATTGAAACGTATCTTTGTGATGATTTTGATGAAACTTTTGGTGTTAATGACAGGGTAGCGTTAGCTTATGCTGAAAATGTAATGAGAAATAGAATAAATACGAAACATATGTTAGCAGGAGTAACTTTAGTTGATCCTACGAATACCTATATTGCCCCTAATGCAATTATCGGTCGCGATACAACTATTTATCCAAATGTTACAATTAAATCAAATACAGTAATTGGAGAGGATTGTCAAATTAAACCTAATTCATATTTAGAAAATGTACAAATAGGAAATGGGGTAAAAGTGCTTTCTTCAACAATTAGTGATTCAAAAATTGGTGATTATACAAGTGTAGGACCATATTCACATATTAGAAACAATTGTGAATTAGGAAAATATGTTAGAGTTGGGAATTTTGTTGAATTGAAAAATACAACTTATGGAGACGGCTCTAAAACTGCTCACTTAAGCTATCTTGGTGATACTGAAGTTGGAAGTAATACAAATATAGGTTGTGGAACAATTACTGTTAATTATGATGGAAAAAATAAATATAAAACAAAAATCGGTAGTGATGCATTTATAGGATGTAACTCAAACTTGATAGCTCCACTTGAAATAGGTGATGGAGCTGTTGTTGCCGCAGGAACTACTGTAACTGAAGATGCACCTGATGATACTCTGGTAATAGCTCGAGTTAAACAAGAAAATAAGATGGGATATGCGAAAAAAATGCCAGCAGGTAGAAAATCGTAAAATATTAAAGTGTAATATATTAATAATTGTTATAGTAAAAAAAGTTAAAAATAAACTGTATCAATGAATTGATAAATTTAACTTTAGTTCCCAATGGAGAAGAGTATAACTTTTAAAATAATATAAGAAATTGATGAAAGATAAGTAAAATAACTTATTTTTCATCTTTTTCTATCTTGAAATAGTTAAATAAAAAGTATATAATTACATATGTATAGGATGTGTTATAAATAAAATGTTTGTATTATAATAAAAATATAAGGAGGAAGAATCATGAAATCAAAACATCAGAAAATATTAGAATATATTAAGAGCTTACCTATTGGAAGTAAGATTTCAGTTCGTCAAGTTGCAAAAGAATTAAAAGTCAGTGAAGGAACTGCATATCGAGCGATTAAAGAATCGGAAAATCGTGGTTTTGTTTCATCTATAGAGCGTGTTGGGACAGTTAGAATACAGAAAAAAGAAAGAGATAATGTTGAAAAATTATCATACTCTGAAATAGTAAATATAGTAAGTGGTCAACTGATTGCTGGTCGTGGAGGAGTTCATGAAATTGTTCAGGACTTTGCAATCGGAGCAATGGATTCAGAACAAGTAGGACAACATATTAGAAAGGGAACGCTATTAATAATTGGTAACCGTCCAAAAATTATTGAGATGTCATTAGAAAAAGAATGTGCAATCTTGGTAACGGGTGGATATGTTCCTAATGATTCTATCAAAGCTTTAGCGGATAGTAAAAATTTACCATTGATTATCACACCGCATGACACTTTCTCAGTTACTCACTTAATTAATCGTGTAACTAATGATCAAATTATAAAAAGAGATATCATTACTGTTGAAAGTATTTATATAAAAGTTGAAAGTTTATATACAATTAATCTAAACAATACTGTGAAAGATTGGTATGAGCTTCAATTAAAAGCGGGTCATACTAGGTATCCGGTAGTTAATGAATATGGGAAATTAGTTGGTATAGTAACTGCGCGTGATGTATTTTTACAAGATAAAGATGCATTAATTAAAGAGGTAATGGAAAGAAAAGTTGCCACTACTACTTTAGATACTCCAATATCATCAGTAGCTAATATAATGTTATCTGAAGGATATGAACTGATGCCTGTAATTGATTCTAAAAATACTCTATTAGGAGTAGTAACTAGAAAAATTGTTATAAATTCATTGTTAACAAATAATAGATTCCAAGAGGGGCATAATAATGATACATTTGATGAAATAATGAGAAAAGGAATAGTGCCTAGAGCGGACGGTCTGCAGGTTAAGGTTATTCCTCAAATGTTAGACCAGTTCGGGACATTTTCTAGTTCAGCGTTACTAAGTATCATAGATGAATCTATTCATATCACAAGTTATAATTATAATAGAAGTGAAGTACTGATGCAAAATACTACACTTTACTTCTTGAAATCAGTTCCATTAGATAGAACAATAACGACTAAAGTTAATATTTTAGATATTGGACGTAAAACAGCTAAGTTCGATGTAGAAGTATATGATAAGACAGAGTTAGTTGCAAAAGCTATGGTGACTTGCCAAGTGTTCCAAAGAAATTAAAGAAAGAAGAAACTAAATGAATATAAACTACGAAAATTTATACGAGGAAATTTTTCAAAAGATAAAAGAAAATGATAAAATTATTATACATAGACACGAAAGACCAGATCCAGATGCATACGGATCACAAGGTGCTATGTATCAACTTATTAAAGAAAATTTTCCTGAAAAAAAAGTAATTACTGTAGGTAAAGATTCTCCATCGTTAGATTTCTTATTTAAAAATTCAGAAGTAACAGAAGATGATTATAAGGATACTTTAGTTATAGTTACTGATACGGCTAACTTCCCAAGAATAGATGGGAAACTATTTACAAAAAACAACTTTCTTATAAAAATAGATCATCATCCACCATTAGATAATTATGGAAGTATAAATCTAGTGAATACGGAAGTTTCCTCTTGTAGTGAACTAATATATAACTTTTATAAATATTTAAACAAAAATTATGGTATTAAGTTAAATGATGAGGCGGCAAAATTGTTATATCTAGGTATTGTAGGGGATACGGGAAGATTTTTATTCCCAAATACTTCTAATGATACATTAAAAGTAGCGTCAGAACTTATTCAATATGATTTTAATATGAGTGCTCTTTTAGATAAGATGGAAATTATAAGTGAAAATATTATGAGATTTAGAGCATTTATTTTTGAAAATTATAATGTTTACCAAGATGGAGTTGCATATCTTAAAATCACTAAAGAAGATATGGATAAGTATGGGGTTGATCCTGGTGAAGTTTCAACAGGGGTAAACCTACTTAGAAGTTTGAAAGATCTTTATGCATGGTGCTTCGCTATTGATGAGGGCAATAAGGTACGTGTACGTATTCGATCTAAAGGGCCTGTTATTAATATTTTAGCAGAAAAATATGCAGGTGGGGGACATCCTCTAGCTAGTGGTGCAACGGTAAAAAATTGGGAAGAATTAGATGATTTATTAGATGATATGGCTAATGTAGTGGCCGAATATCTAAGAGAGAATGAGATTAAAATTGAAAATTAGGACATTGTTTTCGGATTTTCTTTCAAATTATTTTCAAAAATTCCGCTTGACAGCAGAAAAATATAGTGTTATACTAATTAGAAATCAATAGAAACCAATACTCGTATAAGTAATAGATGGAGTTTTTTAAGAGAGTACCGTGAGCTGAGAAGGTATATTATGAAATTTATGAAGATGGTTCGAGTGGTTAATAAGGTAAACATAAATTGTAAACTTTGTTCGGTAATCCACGTTATAGGATAGACTATGTTAGTAGTAATAAGTAAAACATAAGGTGGTACCGCGTATAACGCCCTTATTCTGAATATCAGAGTAAGGGTGTTTTTTATTTTCAAAAAGAGAAAGGAGACAGACATGATTGAATTAAAAAAAGTTAATAAGATATATAATAATAAAGTTCATGCTCTGAAAGATATTAATTTAAAAGTTGAAAAAGGTGATATTTACGGGATTATCGGCTATTCTGGAGCTGGGAAAAGTACGTTAGTAAGGCTGTTAAACGGACTTGAGGTTGCGACAGATGGAGAGGTAATTATCGATGGAGATGACTTTAACAAAATAACAGAAGAGCAACGTCGTTTAAAACGTCAAAGAATTGGAATGATTTTCCAACACTTTAATTTATTATGGAGTAGAACAGTTGCTGAAAATATTGCATTTCCGTTAGAAATTCTTGGTAAATCAAAAGCTGAAATTAAAGCAAGAGTAGAGGAACTTGCTAAATTAGTAGGTTTAGAAGATAGATTAAATGCTTATCCATCACAACTTTCTGGTGGACAAAAACAAAGGGTAGGTATTGCGCGTGCTCTAGCAGGAAATCCTTCGATTTTACTTTGTGATGAAGCTACGAGTGCTCTTGATCCAGAAACGACTGCAGAAGTGTTAAACTTAATTAAAGAAATTCATCGTAAAACTAATATAACAGTTGTTTTAATTACTCACGAAATGAATGTTATTAAAACTATCTGTACAAAAGTAGCTGTTATAGATGGTGGAACAATTGCAGAGGATGGATTGGTTTCAGAAGTGTTCTATCATCCAACACAAGAGGTTACTAAGAAGTTCTTATCACAAACATCATTTGCTTCGGAATTTGAAGAAAGAGAAAATATTGAAGAGTGGAAAAAGGTGTTTACTGATGGGATTATTATTAAATTCACTTTCGATAACAATACATCGAAAAAACCTATTCTTAGTATGTTATTAAAAGAAATTGATTTTGATTTTAATATTATCAACGGACATATAGATAAAACAGCGAACGCTAATATCGGTACGTTATTTGTTCAATTAATTGGATCTAAAGAAAATACTGATAAAGTAATAGCTAGATTAAATGAACTTGGTATTTTAACGGAGGTGCTATAATGTTTGATTTTTCAAGAGTTAATTGGGATAAAGTACAAGACAAAACAATAGAAACACTTATTATGACTTTTGAGTCGCTTATTGCGGTATTTATCGTGGGATTATTTTTAGGATTACTATTATATTTAACATCTAATAGTAAGAGTGCATTTGGACGTGGATTTTATGCGGTTGTTACTGCGATAGTTAATATTTTCCGTGCGATTCCATTTATTATCTTAATTGTATTATTAATTCCGTTTACTAAGTTTTTAATTGGTACAATTATCGGAGTTCAAGCGGCGATACCTGCACTTATTATTTCGGCGGCACCATTCTACGCTCGTCTAGTCGAAATTGGTTTACGAGAGGTGGACAAAGGTGTAATTGAAGCGGCTCGTGCAATGGGTGCGAAAAACACTACAATTATTACGAAAGTTTTAATTCCGGAAAGTTTACCAGCGATAATTTCAGGATTAACTGTTACGGCAATTGCTTTAGTTGGTTCAACAGCTATGGCAGGTGTTATTGGAGCTGGGGGGCTTGGTAACTTAGCTTACTTAGATGGATTCCAACGTAATAATAGCACTTTAACATTTGTTGCGACAGTGTTAATATTAATCATCGTATTTGCAGTTCAAACACTTGGAGATACGATTGTTAAGAAAGTAGATAAACGATAGTTCTGGATTACAAAAATTAGAGATAAATATAGTATTTATGGCTAGGTTATAGATGTTTATAAGTATATGAAATTACATAATATCACGAAATATTCAATAGTCATTTACAAAATTTATATATGAAAAATATATAGGGCAGACCCAAATCGGCTCATCAAAAATCGGACTGATTTTTTCCATCAGTCCGATTTTTTGATGAGCCGATTTTTATGGGTACATATTATTTTAGAGTCACTCCCATTTTTATATTAAAGTGTTGTTCGTTGGTTATTTTGAGCATTGGCATTATTTGTATTGTTATTATCGATATTTTTTGTTTTAGGCGTTGCTCTACTAACTTCAGTTACACGAACTGGATTAACAGGTACGAATGAGCCATCGGTAACATGATAAATTAATCTATTGTTATTAATTCCAATGCCATTAATATTTAATTGTGCACCGTTCCCGAAAGTGACGCGAACTTTGCTAACTGACTCGTCAGAGTAGATGTTTTGAGTAGCTAAGAATTTAATAGCTACAGGGCGAGAAATGAAGTCGTCAAGTTGATCGTTTTTAGAGTCAATTTTCACAAATTTTTCATTTGCTGTAATGAATTGACCTTGTAATTTACCTGAAGAAATTTGATACATCAAATAACCAGCAGGGGATACTATTTTGTTAACTGTCAGTTTTGTTCCTGCTTCAATAACATCGCCTTGATCTGCCCAACTTGCTGATTTGAAGGCATGGATTTTTTTGCTGACTGTTACTTCACGATTCACATCAAACGAATATGATGTGAAGTTACCAGCTAATTTTGCTGTAATCTCTTCGTCTTGTGCGTCAGAATCGATACGAGCAGCCTCAGCTTTTTCTTGTGCCGCCAAAATTTTTGCTTTTTCTTCAGCCTCCTTTTGTTTTTTCATTTCTTCAGTTGTATCTACTGCTGTAGTATTTGTTTCACCGAAACTTACATAATGTTCTTTCGAAGAAGAGATGAATTTTAGCGTAATAAGGAAGCAAAGAGAAAGTAAAATTGCTAAAATAACAGAAGTAGCTATTTTAACTTTTATGTTTTTTGAAATATTTTGTATTTGGCTATAGTTTTTTACATCTTTTTTGAAAATATTTTTAGAAATAAATGCTTTAAGATAAAGTATAGATACTACAAAGACATTTTTTATTTTATTATCTATATATTTTATTTTGAATGCTGTTTCGTCTTCGTTAACAACTTCTTTTTTTATACTATGTATTTCTTTTTTTAAACCATCTAGTTTGTGTTCTATTTCAAGATTTTTTTGAATTTTTTCTATGATTTTTTTCTCAGATGTTATATCTTTTAAAAGAATTTGTTTTTGTGATTCTAAGCTATTGATTCTTTTTTCTTCAAGTTCTATTTTTTCTTTATCATCTTTTCTATTTTTTAGAGTAGATAAAGTAAGTTTTTTTTCTTCAATTTTATCTTCTAATGAAAGTAGAGAATTTTGTAATGAAAGTAGTATATTTTCATGCTCTCTTATTTCATTTTCTTTTTTTAAGAATTCTATTTTCTTTTTATCTTCTAAGAGTTGGAATTCTTTTTCTTTTCGTCTATATTCTCGTTTTCTTTTTTCAGCATGTTCTTTTTCGATACGCTTGCGTTCTAGTTCTTTTTCGCGAGCGATACGTTCTTTTTCAAGGCGTTCTTTTTCTCGTTTTTCAGCTTTTTCTTTTTCGATACGCTCGCGTTCTAGTTCTTTTTCGCGAGCGATGCGTTCTTTTTCAAGACGTTCTTGTTCGCGTTTTTCGGCTTTTTCTTTTTCGATACGCTTGCGTTCTAGTTCTTTTTCGCGAGCGATGCGTTCTTTTTCAAGGCGTTCTTGTTCGCGTTTTTCGGCTTTTTCTTTTTCGATACGCTCGCGTTCTAGTTCTTTTTCGCGAGCGATACGTTCTTTTTCAAGGCGTTCTTGTTCACGTTTTTCGGCTTTTTCTTTTTCAATACGCTCGCGCTCTAGTTGTTTTTCACGGGCGATGCGCTCTTTTTCTAATCTTTCTTTTTCAGCACGCGCTAATTCATTTTTTTTACGTGCTTCTGCAATTTTTCTTTGCTCTTCTTCAAATTTTTTACGAGCTTTTTCTAATTCTTGAGCTTGTTTTTTTAATTCTTGTTCTTTTAGTCTGACTTCTTTTTCTTTCAATTGTAGTTCTTTTTCTAAAGTTTTTTCATCAACCTCACTATTTTTATTAACAATATCAGTAGTAGGAGTCTCAGAGTTTTTTAGATTGAAAGTTTTAACTTGTTGTTTGATACGACCAAAAAAAGATTTTGAGTTATCTTTTTCATTAATTTGATCGGTAGCTTCTTTCTCTACTACTAAATCTTTTTCTTCATTCGACATAAAAATAATCCTTTCACACACTATTCTCTACTATTATATCAAAAAATATAGCAAAATTATATAAATATTACTTAAATTCCCGTTAAATTGTTGTAAAAAACTTTTATCTGTAATTGAAATATGTTATCATTAAGTGTAGATATTTTTATCAACAAATTATATTTTAAAGAGGTAATAATTATGAAGAAAACAATTAGCTTTAAAGGAACACCGGTTACTATTGAAGATAAATTAAATGTAGGAGATGTTTTTCCTAATTTTAGAGCTGTAACGAAAACTTTATCAGAATTTGAATTAACTGACTATAGAGGTAAAAATGTTATTGTAAATACTTTTCCATCTGTAGATACAGGTATTTGTGCCTTACAAACAATTAAATTCAATAAAGAAGTTTCTGATCTTACTGATACAGTTGTAATTACTGTTTCTAAAGATTTACCATTTGCTCTTGGTAGATTCTGTGCAGATAAAGAAATCAATAATGCAATTACTGTATCAGATTATAAGTATCGTGATTTTGAAAATAATAATGGTCTTTTAATTGAAGAGTTGGGATTATTAGCGCGCGCTGTTTTTGTTCTTGATAAAGAAGGTGTTATTCGATATAAAGAGGTTCTACAAGAAATCGGTGAAGAACCTAATTATGAAGATGCTCTTCAAGAATTGAAAAAGCTATAGTGAGGTAATAAATGACAGAATTAAAATATATAAATAGAGAAGAAAATAAAAATTTACAAATTAAGGATTTAATAACATTAGGACTTTATACAATTTTATTAATTCTTGTAATGGCTGTGGGAATAGGAATTTCTACAATTGTAACAGCGGTCGTATTTGGTGGGAAAGTTTATTTTGCGACATACACTTCAATTACATCAGCGTTTGTTTGCGGAAGTGTGTATAGTTTAATTTTTAATAAAATTAATAAAAATATGGCTATCTTTATAATGATTGCAATTATAGGGGTTTTTCTGGCTATTTCTGGGCATTCGGTGGTAGGAGGAGTTGTCATGATTGCTTCTGCGGTTTTAGCTGAAATTGCATTCAGATATGGTAATGAGTATCTATCATATTTATTTTTCAATTTAGGAACTATTGGGATTATTTTACCAATGTTCTTTATGAAAGAAGCATATGTGAAACATCTTCAAAATAGAAATTATTCTGAGGAAAAAATTAATTTAGTTATGAGTACTACTGATTTGAAGACATTTGTTTTTATAGTAATATTTACAATAATCTTCTCAATAATTGGAACTTATTTAGGTAGAAAGTTATATTTCAAGAATTTTAATAAAGCAGGATTATAGTATGTTAAAGTTAGATATTAGAACAAAAATCTTTATACTATTAATTGCTAATGTATTGATGTTCAAGATGATGACAGTTAATATTCACTTATTAGTTGCACTTTGCTTTTCACTATATTTAGGCATAAGTTCTAATTTGAAAAGAATGGCTAGATTTTTTGGGATATACTTATTTTTTACAGCGTATGAAGTGTTTTTTGCTCATACTGTAACTCTACAGGTTGTAGATAGTTTCTTACTACTAACAGGATTAATGTTTAAAACTTTGTACTTTCCACTGTGTGCTGGTATGGCGTTAGTTAGTAGTTCGAAAGTATCTGAACTTATTTGTTTTTTAAGAAGCATAAAATTACCGAAAAAAATGATAATAGTACTAGCAGTGTTATATAGATTTTTCCCGGTGTTACTTACAGATTATAGGTTAATAAAAAATTCATTGAAAATGAAGGGGATTGGTATAAGTAGGGGGTATTACTTACTTCATCCGTTTAAGTTTTTTGAATATATTTTTGTACCTTATGTTATAATAAGTACAAATATTGCTAACGAACTTTCTGTATCTTGTTTATGTCGTGGAATAGATAATGATGAAAAACCTAGCAGTTATATTGAATTGAAGTTTAATAAAATGGATTATTTAGTTATGACAATAGTGCTTGGCGCCTGTTGTTGTATTATGTTTTTGAGGTGATAAATTGATAACATTTAAAAATTTTAATTATAAATATATAGAGTCGAAGCAGTTAAATATTGAAAATTTGTCACTTGAAATTAATAAAGGGGAATGTGTCTTATTTACTGGAGCGAGCGGTTGTGGAAAAACTACAATTATGCGAGTTTTAAATGGATTAGCACCAGAGTTTTTTGATGGTGGTTTCAGCGGTGAATTGAAGGTAGCACATTTAAATATCGGTGATAGACTGAAAGAATTTTCAAAAGTTGTAGGTAGTGTTTTTCAGAATCCTAAGAACCAGTTTTTCAATTTAGACTCTACAAGTGAACTTGCTTTTAGTATGGAAAATTATGGATATTCAAAAGCAGAAATAAAGAATAGAATTGATGAAGTAATATCGAATTTTTCAGCAGAATATTTATTGGAAAGAAATATTCTAGAGCTAAGTGGAGGAGAAAAGCAAAAATTAGCTTTCATGGCTAGTATGATGCTAGATGCTGATATATATGTTCTTGATGAGATAACTAGTAATTTAGATTTGAAGTCGATAAAATTAATTTCTTCAATTATTGAAACGTTAAAAAAACAAGGGAAAACTATTGTAGTAGCTGAACACAGAATATACTATTTAAAAGATTTAATCGATAGAATGTATATTATAAAAGATGGAAAATTAGTACACGAAGTCAAGAAAGAACAACTATCTGATTTCGACAGTAGAGCTTGTCAAACAAGGCAAATTGATTTAACAAAAGTTGAATTAGGGAAAAGAGAAAAGAGAATCTTTAAGGAAAATTATCTAAGTATAGAGCAGTTGGATTATAAGGTTAATACACGTCAAGTTTCCTTAAATAATGTTAGTTTTTCTTCTTCAAAAATCTATACTATTATTGGTGATAATGGTTGTGGGAAAACTACTTTTGCCAATGCATTGTGCGGTTTACATAAATCTAAAAATAAAATTACTTTAAATGGAAAAGAGTTAAGTAAAAAAGGATCAATTAAAAGCGCATTCCAGGTTATGCAAGATGTCAATTATCAACTTTTTACTAACCAAGTGGAAAAAGAAATTAAGTTGGGAAGTAAGAATCTTGAGTTATTTGATGAGGTAGTCGATAGATTAAATATCAGGAAGTTTTTAAAAAGGCATCCTAACACTTTATCTGGAGGAGAGAAGCAACGAGTTGCGATAGCATCGGCATTATTATCAGATAAGAGAATATTGATTTTTGATGAACCAACAAGTGGGTTGGATTATGTTAATATGATAGAACTTAGTCGTTTGATTGAGAAAATAGCGGAACAAGATGTTGTTATATTCATAATAACACATGATTATGAGTTTCTGTGTCAAATCTCTGATGAAGTTTTATATTTTGATAAGCAAGGCTTAAAAGAAAGAATAGAAGTCAACGAAAATAACAAAAAGAAAATATTAGAAATAATGAGTTAATGTGCATTGTATATTAACTCATTATTTTTAATATTCAGACTCAAATAATTTGTTAATTTGTTTTTAACATGATAAAATAAATAAGTTATAGAATAATTAGAGTTAGGAGGGAACTTATGTCATATGCTTCAGATATGAAAAAAGAACTGACATTAATAGAAATTACTAAAAATAGAGAATTTTTATCAGAGTTGTCAGCACTGATAAAAATGAATGGTGTCTTAAATATTTCTAATGGAAGACTTAGTCTAAGTTTTCAAACAGAAAATGCTTCAATCGCAAGAAGAATGTTTTCTTTAATTAAGTATTTCTATGATGTTCATGTTAATATTTCTGTAAGGAAAAAATTAAAATTAAAGAAAAATAATGTATATATTTGCCGCTTAGAACAAAATGTAAAAGAAATTTTAACGGATTTATATATATTAAATGACAATTATACTATGAGAATAGATATAGCTAATGAACTTATAGATACTGACGAAAAGAAGAGAGCATATCTACGTGGTGCATTTTTAGCTGGAGGTTCTATTAACAACCCTCGTACTTCTAGTTATCATATGGAAATATTTTCGTCATATGAGGAACATAATAAGGAATTAAATGAACTTTTAAATAGTTATAAGCTAAATGCAAGAAGTCTTGAAAGAAAAAAAGGTTACATTGTTTACATTAAAGAATCAGAAAAAATAGCTGAGTTTATTAATCTTGTAGGAGCTTTTCAAGCACTATTTCAATTTGAGGATGAGAGAATTGTACGAGATATTAATAATTCAGTAAATAGAATGCAGAATTGCGATATGGCTAATATGAACAAGACGGTTAATGCATCTGCCAAACAAGTAGAAGATATTAATATTATAGAAGAAAGAATAGGATTAGATAATATCGATGAGAAATTAAGGGTAGTTGCTGAGGCAAGATTAAAGTATCCAGAATATCCTTTAAAAGAAATTGCTGAGATGATAGAAGATGGAAAATTATCGAAATCAGGACTTAATCATAGATTTAGAAAGATAGCCAAGATAGCCAAAGAACTAAAAGAAGGAACATATCAAGCAAAATAAAAAAAGTGAGGAAAATTAGATGAGTAAATGGGATGAACAAATATTAGTTGTAAATAGAAAAGAG
Organism: uncultured Gemella sp.; assembly: GCF_963529685.1. Classification (GTDB taxonomy): domain Bacteria; phylum Bacillota; class Bacilli; order Staphylococcales; family Gemellaceae; genus Gemella. The sequence continues at coordinate 21,241 of NZ_CAUSAI010000009.1, read as the reverse complement.
TTATTCAATAATGAAGAGAATCATTTTTATGGATTTATTAAAAAAGATGACGAAAAAACTAAAAAAATTATTGATACATTTGAATCATACGAAGTAAAACGTCGAGGAGATATGGAAGAAGACCCTAGCTTTAAGCAATTAATAGGATATGTACTATTAAAAGATATAAATACAAATGAAGTTTTGGTTTACAAGCGCCTAGTAGGTGGAGGAGAGGCTAGACTTCATGGGAAAGCATCAGTTGGTATTGGTGGGCATATGAACGAAGTAGAGGGAAAATCAATCTTTGAAATGTTAAAAATTAATGCATCACGTGAATTAAATGAGGAAGTAGGAGTTTCAGAAGAAGAAGCTTTAGAGAATCTGCAGTTTATCGGATTGATAAATGATGATGAAACAGAAGTTGGTCAGGTTCATATTGGAGTGGTGTATGAATGTAAAGTTGATAAACAGTTGGTAGAGGTAAAAGAAGATGATACTTTAGTTATTAAGTGGATGTCTGGAATTGAGGCTAAAAAAGAAGAGAATTATGAAACTTGGTCAGAGTTTTTAAAACCAATTTTTTAGATTTGAAAAGTGGTTGATTTAAAATATACTTAGATCTAGAAATCTACTAATTTAAAAATGGCTTCATCGGAGGCTTTTTGAAAGTTAATAGACCGAATGGGGGCGCCTGAAAATCGATTCTGAAAATAACGATTTTTAGGTTTGCTCTTTATTTTTTTGTATTGTTATAAAATCTAACGTAAAATTGAAAAAAAGTTTTAAAAAGTGTAATATTATGAATATATAATTTTTTAGAAAACTCATAGAACATTATTATATAAGTACAAAACGACGTTTGTAAGAAAATATAACATTAAAAGAGAGGATGATATTATGTTAAATATTAAAATGGACATGATACAAACAGTAGGTCTTGCTGTTGTTATTCTAATAATAGGTAGATTTTTGAGAAGGAAAGTTAAATTTTTTGAAACGTACTGTATACCTTCTCCTGTAATAGGAGGATTCCTATTCGCGATATTAAACTTGATTTTACGACAAACTAATTTAGTTATATTTCAGTTTGATAATACATTACAGAGTTTCTTTATGACATTATTCTTTACGAGTATTGGATTTAATGCAAGTTGGAGATTGTTGAAAATTGGTGGAAGAAAAGTTATTATGTTTTTAATAGTTTCAATAATCTTAGTTGTTTTACAAAATATTTTGGCTGTAGGTATTGGATATGCTACGGGTGTAGATCCACTAATTGCTTTATTAACAGGGTCAACAGCTATGACGGGAGGTCATGGTACAGCGGCAGCTATGGCGCCTATAGTAGAAGAGTTAGGTCATTCAGGAGCGAAAAGTGTTGCAATAGCAGCAGCTACTTTTGGATTAATTGCAGGATCAAGTTTGGGTGGACCGCTTGCTAATAAACTAATTAAAAATAAAAAATTAGAAGTTGTTGCAGAAGAAGTTGACAATGCACAAGTGAAAAATGATGAGTTTTTATTTAATAATGATGTTAAAAAGTTAGATGGTGAAAGTTTTGCTAAAGCATTTTTCATGATTTTATTAGCGATGTTTATTGGTAGTTATGTTTCAACATTTTTAAATCACTTCCTGAAATTCCCAAGTTATATTGGTCCGATGATTGTGGCAGCTATTCTAAGAAATATCTCAGATCATACTACGAAATTTGATCTTCACTATGAAGAAGTTCATATTTTGGAAGATGTGTCATTAAATCTATTTTTAGGTATGGCAATGATAAGCTTAAAATTATGGGAATTAAGTAATGTAGCAGGACAACTTGCGATATTATTACTTGCTCAAGCAGTATTAGCATGGATTTTCATCTATTTTGTAACATTTAAATTTATGGGTGGTAATTACGATGCAGCAGTATTATCAGCAGGACATACAGGATTCGGACTAGGTGCGACACCAAATGGTATAGCAAATATGCAGAGTGTATGTGATAAATATAAGCATTCTCATATAGCATTTTTTGTAATGCCAATAGTAGGAGCATTATTCATAGACTTCTTTAATGTCGCGATAATTAGTGGATTCTTCTCATTCTTGTCAAGATAAGATAAAAAGTTTGATTAATGGATTATTATCCTTAATCGAACTTTTTTATTTTTCATATAATAAGAGGAGAACATTTGAAAAAAGTTGACAGCAAATCGTAAACATACCTATTTACAAAGAGAAATAAAAATGGTATAATAAATCGAAATCATTTTGAATTGAAAAATTAAGGAGAATTTATATGAATAAGAAAAAGATGATTATTTCTAGTGCATGTGGCTCGTTGGTAATAGGTTTATCAGCATTTGCTGGATATGAATATGGAAAACAACACGCCTACGAGACAGCACCACTAATTAGTAATACAGCGCAAGCAAAAAAAATTAATTATGCCGATAAAGTAAGTTCTGTTGTAGTAAGTGAAATAACTGATGACGGTTATGTTACTCTTCACGGGGACCATAGTCATTACGAAAAAGGATTAATACCATATAATGCTAAAATTCTTGATTCATTAGTTTATAAAAATAAAGATTATAAATTAAAAAATGAAGATATACAGTATGAACTTGCACAAGGGTATGTTATAAAAGTTAATGGAAAATACTACTATTATCCAAAAGAAGGAATAACTCAAGATAATGTTGTAGATGAAAAAACAGGAAAAGAAATTTCAGCTCATGCACATCACCATCATCACCATAATCATGGAGAAGCTAGTGATTCTAAAGAAAGTGGAGATCACTATACATTTAATCCAAAAGATATAGTAAGTGAAACAGCAGATGGATATGTAGTTCGACACGGAGATCACTTCCACTATATTAAGAAAAGCGAGTTGTCATCTTCTCAATTATTACAAGCAAAAGAAGCAGGAGTAAATCCAACATTAGCCTCATCTGTTGCAGGTGTAACAACACCAACAAGTGATGGATACATATTTAAAGGTGAGAGTGATATTATAGGTAGAAACAGTTTTGGCTTTATAGTTCAACATGGTGATCACCAACACGTAATACCTTACTCACAGCTAAGAGGTACACAATGGGAATATTTACTAGGCAATCAAGAAAACACATCTAATACTTCGCCAGTAAATACTCCTACAAATAACCTAGCAAGTGGTGGCGAACACCATGAACATCATGGGAACATATTAAACGATAAACACGATGAACATCATGACCACCATGGAGAAGCTGCAGTGTCTGATGATGGATATAAATTTGATCCTAAAGATATTGTTAGTGAAGATGAAAATGGATATACAGTAAGACACGGAGATCATTTCCACTATATTCCAAAAAATAAAGTGGAACACAAAGAAGAAAGTGCTACACCTACACCAACTTTACCAAAGGTAGAAAAACCTTTAGAAACTACTCCAAAACCAGTTATCCCAACACCTGTATTACCAGAAGAAAATAAAGTAGAACAACCTAAAGACAATAATATAGTTGTAAGACCTAGTGTATTATCATTCGCTGGTGTACAATTTGAGACTAGTGATGGATTTAAATTATCTGAAGACAGTGTAACAACACCTACTTCAACAGGTCTTCTTGTAGCTCATAGTGGTCATCAACACTTTGTATTTTATAAACAATTAGTTAATTCTAAGTGGGAAAAACTTATTCCTTATCAATATTTGAACAAGGCTAAAGAAGATTATGCCGAATTGGAAAAAGAAGTTAATGATAAAATTAATTATCTTTCTCAAAAGAATAATATAGGAAAAGATAAATTTAGCTATGTTATTACTCCAAATGGGGATGCAATTTCGTACAATGGAAAAACGGAGTTGTTAAAAGATATAAATGTTAAAGAAGATACGGAGACAAACAGTTCGGATAGTACAGATAAAGTAGAAAGTAATTCTACAAATAATAATTCAAATAATAACACTGCTACTACCGATAAGACAGAAACAGGGAATAATTCTTCAGAAAATACTGTAGGAAATGACAACCATAGAGAAGAACAAAATAGTATTGAAGAAAAAGAAATCGAAGCGAAAATTGATTATGTTGCTAAACAATTAAATATAGATAAAAGTTCTATAAAATTAATTGAAACGGCAGAAGGGAAAGCGTTGGTATATCCACATGGTGATCATAGCCATACTATATTAATTAAAGATATAGATACATCTAAACCTCTAGCAGACCCACATAGTAATTCAGGAGCTGAGACGTTAAAAAAATTAGGATTCGATGATGATATTATCCATGATATTCAACATGCTTCAGCGGACACTGATTTCCCTGCACATGAAACAAGTGTAGAAAAAATGAAAGAGTGGTTAAAAACTATTAAGTACTTAAATATAGGTCAAAACAAAGATCCTCTTAAGAGAAACGGTTTAGAACTTATGCCTAATATAGAAGTTCTCGGTATTGGATATACTCCTATCGACGATATTACACCTGTTTATAAATTTAAAAAATTAAAACAATTATACGTATCAAGAACGGGTATTAAAGATTATTCATTTATAAAAAATATACCAACATTAGAGGGAATTGATTTTTCTGAAAATGACATTCAGGATATATCATTCTTAAAAGATTATCCAAACTTAAAATTAGTATCTGCGGCAGGGAATAACATTGAAAATATCGATGTATTAAAAAATCTTACTAATTTAGAGTCGTTAAATTTAGATAATAATAAAATTAAAGATATATCATCTCTAAAAGATTTAAATCATCTAAGAGCAGTTAGTCTTGAAAATAATAATATTACAAAGTTAGATGCATTAAGTAATAAAAGTGAATTAGAACGTCTGTTCTTATCTAATAACAGCGGTTTAGAGTTAGCGACTCTAAAAAATGATAGTTTAGAGCAATTAACGGTAAATAATACTAATATCAGAGATTTGAGTGTTGTATCTAACTTGCCTAAATTGAAAAAGTTAGTAGCAAATGATAATAAAATAACAACACTATCACATTTGGGAAATGCTAAAGTTTTAGAAAGTGTAGAAGTTAATAATAATAAAATCGACAGTTTTGATTTTGAGAATAGTACAATTACAAGTCTAGAAATCAAAAACAATAAACTAGAGGATATTAACAATGTTCATAAACTACCTGCGCTTGAGAATTTAGATGCTAGTGGTAATAAGATTAGTGAATTTCCATCTAATAAACAAAATAAACTTATTAATTTAACAGTTAATAATAATACTATTAGATCATTGGAAAATGTAAATAATCTTACAGCACTAAAATACTTAACGATGTCAAATAACTATGTATCTACATTAGTATTGAAAGAGAAAAATAAAACTCTAGAGTATCTAGATATAAGTCATAATACTGTTCCGAAAGAAGAATTAGAAATTCCAAGTGGTGGAAATATTCCAAAAGGAATAATGAGTAATTTTGAAAAAGTCGAAAGTGGAGATATAAAAGAGAATTATACTTTAACTGCTGATTATATTACAGAACAGGCAGAAAAACTTCAAGAAGAAATATTGAAACTAAAAGATGAGAAAAAATTAGCTCCGGAAGTTGCTGATGAATTAAAACAAAAAGCACGTATTATCTATCTTGATATGTCTTACAGTGTAGATCAAAGTAGAAATAAACAAATTATCTTAGAAAAACAATTGAATGAAATAAGAAAACTAGTAAAAGATAATCTAGTTACTCCAACTACTGAGGTAGCTAATAAGGAAGATTCAGCTGCTGAACATTCTAATAGCGAAGCAGAGCATGGAACAGAAGCACATAATCATAATGAAGCAGAGCACGAGTCAGAAGCACATAATCATAATGAAGCAGAGCACGAATCAGAAGCGCATAATCATAATGAAGCCGATGAACATGATTTTGTATTCGATGTGAACAATATAGTAAGTGAAGAAGGAGATGGCTATATTGTAAAACATGGAGATCACAATCACTTTGTTAAAAAATCTGATTTATCAGCCAAACAACTAGAAGAAGCAAAAGAATTTTTAGCTAAGAAAGCAGAAACTACAGCAACTGTAGATAAAGCAACATTAGATAGTAAGAAGAATTATATTGCTCTATTCTATGGATTAAATGCCAGCGATATTTCAGTTGATAATAATGCGTTAGTATTTAATTATAACGGATCAGTTAAGCGTATTTTACTTAATGATATAACTGTTCCAGCGATGAGTTCAGATTTGGAAGGAGATTTTGAAAAAGAAATAACAGCTTTAGCAAGTAGTATGAATACAACTGTCGAACATATTCAAGTACAAGATGGACAAATGATAGTAAATCATGGGGATCACAATCACTATTATCCAATTAAGAGTCCAGGATGGAGAACATATAATCAACATAAAATACCTTATATAGAAATACCTAGAGTAAGTGGTAATATTGATGAAGCTGTTGTTAATAGTAAACTAACAGAATTAGAAAATAAGGCACAAACTGTTTTAGCTAATAATCCAACTAAATTAAGAAAAGTGTTGAATTGGTTAAATAACTTCAGAGATGTTAGTCTAGCGTGGCATGTCACAGGAACAGACGGATATCTACAAGCATTAGATAAGTTTGAAAAAACTCAAATAGATGCATAACGTTATATAATAAATAAAGATAGCGAATTAAGAAGAGGGGATCTTAATTCGCTATCTTTTGCATTTAGAAAATATTTAAAAAGTCTCTAGGAATTTATGTACACTCCCAGAGACTTTCTTTTTGGATTTTTTATCTATCGTTTTAGGGAGTGACTCATAAATCGTGATTTCTTAAGAAACAAGATTTTGTCGGGTCTCCCCCGCAAAGTTTATTAGATATCTAAAAGGCTTTTATAAAGTGAATTTAGATATTAATAAACTACTGCGTCTATGAGTTATCATATACACTTTTTTAAAATTTAGGACTTTTGGGTTAATCTCTTTCGATTTTTGTGATTCCACGCATGTATGGACGTAGAACTTCTGGAACTGTGATAGAACCATCTTCATTTTGATAGTTTTCAATTATTGCAGCTAAACAGCGCCCAACTGCTAATCCAGAACCATTTAATGTGTGGATAAATTCAACTTTTCCAGTATCTTCACGTTTGAAACGCATATTTGCACGACGAGCTTGGAAATCTGTACAGTTTGAACAAGAACTGATTTCTTTATATGCATTATAACTTGGTAACCAAACTTCGATGTCGTATGTTTTAGCGCTTGAGAATCCAGTGTCTCCAGAACATAAAGTAATTACACGATAAGGCAAGTTTAATTTTTTAAGAATATTTTCAGCATGACCTGTCATGATTTCTAATTGTTCATATGAATTTTCGGGTTTAGCAAAACGCACCATTTCTACTTTGTTAAATTGGTGAAGACGAATTAATCCACGAGTATCGCGTCCAGCACTTCCAGCTTCTGATCTAAAGCAGATACTGAATGCAGTAACACCTTTTGGTAACATATCTTCAGTTAAAATTTCTCCATTGTAGTAGTTTGTTAATGGTACTTCAGCAGTAGGGATAAGTGTTAAACCTTCAGATTCAACTGTATAAACATCCTCAACGAATTTAGGGAATTGTCCAGTTCCAAATAATGCAGTTCTATTAACTAATTGAGGTACCATAAATTCTTCATATCCGTGTTCAACTACGTGAGTATCAATCATAAAGTTTATTAAAGCACGTTCAAGCATTGCTCCAGCTTTTTTGTAGAATACAAATCTACTTCCAGAGATTTTTGCAGCACGTTCAAAGTCAGCAATATCTAATTCTTCAACTAAATCCCAGTGAGCTTTTGGTTCAAAATCAAATTCTCTTACTTGTCCGATTCGACGAACTTCGATGTTTTCATCTTCATCTTGTCCGATAGGAGTTTCATCAGAAATAAGATTCGGTATTCTAATGATTTTTTCGTTAATTTCTTCAGCGATTTGTTTTACTTCGATGTCACGAGCAGTGATTTCATCAGATACGTGTTTCATATCAGCAATTACATCTGAAGCATCTTCACGTTTTCTTTTTAAAATAGCAATTTCTTCACTTTTTTTGTTACGAAGAGCTTTTAAATCTTCAACTTGAACAAGAAGTTCACGACGTTTTTTGTCTAAATCTATAAGTAAATCAACTACATCTGTTTCTAAGTTTCTAGCTGCTAATTTTTCTTTTACCATTTCAGGGTTTGCTCTAAATAATTTAATATCTAACATTTTTTTATTCTCCTTTTGTATATATATTTTTAAACTTGAATTTGTTTATAAAATAAAAAATCCCTTACGTCTTTGACGCAAGGGACGATTAATTTCTATACCGTGGTTCCACCCAAATTCAATCTTAAAAGATTCTTGAAATTTAATTTGATGTTACTAATAGTAGAATTTTAAAATAAACAATAAGTACTTTCAGCACTGTACTCTCTCTGGAAATGTTTTTAGATTAAAACATGTCTATTATCAAATTATATATATTTAATTAAACTAATTTTACTCCATGTTAAGCTTTGTTGTCAAGTGTTTTTTAGTAATTATCCTAATTTTCTTCAAGTGTATTGTTTGTTGTTGTTTCTTTTTCTGTGTTGTTTTTATTTGAACTTGTAGTTTCTTCATTGTCAGAAACTTCTTTTTCTGAGTTAAGAGTCGTACTATTTTCATTTTCAGTTGGAGTTTCTTTAGGTTTAGCATCTGCTACTAGGGCTAGAAATCTATCGATATCACTAATTAATATAGTTTCAGTTTTTTTACCTAGTGAGAAGTTCACCGCTTTTCCATATGGTGTTTCAATGATATTTAATGAATCTGGAGAAAGTTTAAAAATTCCTGCAAGTAAGTTAACTTTAGCAGTTTCTTCAGGAGTAAGGTCTACTTTTTTATTATCTGTTGTATTGTTTTCTTCTTTAGGAGTACTTACTTCGCTGTTAGATTGATTGTCTGTATTTTTATCATTATTATTTTCAGTGTTTTCTTCTGTTTTAGTTGTAGTATTTTCAGTTGATTCAGTTGTTTTATGTGCATATTTTTCAAAATCTACTTTGTTATATTTAGCATTAGAGAATTCGATTGGGAATGTTAGATCATTTGCTTCTTTAACAAATTGACTAGCTGAAGAGCGTAGTGTTGAACCATCACTATCAGTTTCATTAAGTTTATTATATTTCTCACCAAATTCTACTTTCGAACTTTTGTTGTGTTCTAGTGCATAGTGTTTACGATTTACGAGGATTAAAAAATATTTGGGAAAGTTGTGTAAACTTTAGTTTTTTTAAAAATATTATTCATATTGAATGATAGATATCTAAATTATATTTTTACAATAGAATTTATGATATAATAAATAGGTAATTAAATTTTAAGGAGGGGTACTTATGACACAATTTGATTTTGAAAAATTAGTTGATGCTGAGTATTTATTACAAAATAGATCTAATGACAAAGTTGTAGTTATTGATGCTAGAGGAAGTATGTTAGAAGAAGGTTCTTTAATGTATGACAAAGCAGTAGTTGTCGACTGGACGGATATAAGTTTATTAGGAGAGTTTGGAGGAGAAGAATTAGGGAAATTATTATCTAAAGAAAATTACCTACAAATTTTTACTAAATTAGGAATTAATGATGATTCTGAAGTTCTAGTATATGGTTTTACAATGCCAGAACAAGGATTTGGAGATGAGGTGCGCGTTCTGTATACATTTAAGTATGCAGGATTAAATAACGTTAAGTTTATCGATGGTGGATTCAAACAAGTTGAAAAGCTAGGATTTAATAAAAATTATGAACCATCATTTGATAGAATTGATGTTAGTGATGTAGTTCGTAATGAAGCAACTCAAAATGATAAAGCTATATTTACAGATGAATTATTATCGAAAGTAGGTAGTGAAGGTGTTCAAGTAATAGACACTAGATTAGAAGTTGAATATAACGGACGTGTAATTTATGGTGAAAATAAAGCTGGTCATATTCCTGGCGCAATTTCATTACCATTCAATACATTAGTTGATAATAATGGATTCTTAAAATCTAGAGAAGAATTAGAAAAATACGTAACTGAAAAAGGTTTAGACAAAAATAAACTTCAAATTACTTATTGTACAACTGGGGTACGTGCATCATATGTAGCAGTTATATTGGAAGAACTAGGATTTAAAGTTCGAAATTATGAGCCATCATTTGCAAGATATGCAAATGTCGGGGAAGTGGAATAAAATTTTAATAGAGTATAGAAAGTTATGATTAGAAAAGCGACGCAAGAAGATATTAGAGTAATAGACGGACTGCAGGAATTTATTGAATCTTTAGAACTAGATATATTGAGCTATTGTTCAGAAGAAAAACTTCGAGAAGTCCTTAAATTTGTATTTTTATCAGAAGAAGACAGATTTAGTTATAAAAATTGTACGGTTTATGAAAATGAGGGAGCTATACAAGGATTTTCATTCTCATATCATTATGATGAAGTTATAAAAATGAAAAATTTTTGGTTTAATGAAGTAGTAAATCATTTTGAATTAAATAAAGATACAATTATTTTTGATTATGATGAAGTGTTAGAGGAGGAATTTTACTTAGATACTTTATATGTCTTTTCTGATGTTAGAGGTAAAGGTATAGGAAGTAAGCTATTGACAGAATTTGTTAATAATGATCAAAACGTACTGAGTTTAAATGTAGCACAATCAAATAATAGAGCGAGAAAATTGTATGAAGGATATGGATTTTATAAAAGCCGTGAAATTTTTATAGGTCATGAGTACTATGACCATTTAATAAATGAAAAATAAATTATTTATCAATTATTTTCTGAAAATTCACTTTAGTTTTTAAGATATTAGTTAATAAATTAGTAGAATGTGTGTTATAATTAAAGCTATGTATGCAATATAAGGAGAAAAAATATGGTAGAATTATTGAGGAAAAACCAAAAAGTAGAAAATACATGGGACTTGGAATCAATTTTCAAAACAAATGATGATTTCTGGAATCAATTTAGTGAAGTAGAAGCGTTTATTCCTAAGATAAAAAATTATAAAGGAAAAGTATTGGAAGGCGCTAAAGGTCTTTTAGAAGTATTTAAAGTTGAAGAAGAATCGATGTTGAAAGTTGAACAGTTATCAATTTATTCATCTTTAAAAAAAGACCAAGATAGTACTGATCCGCTTTATGCTGAATTATATGCAAAAACAAGAAATTTAAGTTCTAGATTTTATGCTGAATGGTCATTTTTAAAACCAGAGCTGCTTTCGATTGAAGAAGATGTACTGTTGGGGTATGTAGACGAATTAGAAGAATTAAAAGTGTATAAGTTTGAACTTGAAAAACTTAATAAAAAGCGCCCGCATACTTTAGATCCAGAACAAGAGAAAATTATAGCTATGGCTGGAGAGGCGCTTAGTGCGAGTGATGAAACTTTTGCAGCATTAAATAATGCTGATGTTGAATTCGAAGCTGTTGAAGATAAAGATGGGAATAAACATACTTTAACTCATGGTACCTATGGTACATACATGGAAAGTACAGATAGAATTTTAAGAAAAAACACTTTTCATGCATTATATGATTATTTTAAAAAGCATAACAATACTCTAGCTGCAACCCTTGGTGGAAATCTAAAAAGAAAAAAATATTATGCAGATGTATACAAATACTCGTCAACTCGTAATAATGCACTATCTAATAATTTAATTCCAGAAGAAGTATATGATAATTTAGTGTCGGTAGTGAATAAAAAAATTCCGGCTTTACAAAAATATTATGAACTTCATAAAAAAGTAAAAGGATTTGACGATTTTAGATTGTATGATAGAGGTGTTTCGATGGTAGAGGGAGAGCCTATTAAATTTACATTCGAAGAGGCTCGTGATATAGTTTTAGAAGCGGTGAAACCAATGGGAGAAGAGTATGTAAATGATATGAGAAAAGCATTTACTGAACGTTGGATTGATATTTATCCAAATAAAGGAAAGCGTTCAGGAGCCTATTCATGGGGAGGATATACGACTAAACCATTTGTATTATTGAATTTTGATGGGACATTAAATGATGTATATACTTTAATTCATGAGCTTGGACACTCAATGCATTCATTCTATACTCGAAAAAATCAACCATATGTTTATGGAAGTTATTCAATATTTGTAGCAGAAGTAGCGTCAACATGTAATGAAGCATTGTTAACAGAATATCTTTATAATAAATTTGAAAAAGAAGGAAATAAAAATGGTATGTTACGTGTTCTTAACCAAGCGCTAAGTGGATTTGTAGGCACAGTTTATAGACAAACACAATTTGCAGAGTTTGAGCATACTATAAATCAACATCTTCAAAATGGTGGGGCAATAACAGCGAATTATTTAAATAATGAATATTTCAACTTAGTTAAAAAATACTATGGAGATGTGTTTACTTATGATGAGGATATAAAATATGAGTGGTCAAGAGTTCCGCATTTCTATTATAATTACTATGTATATCAATATGCAACGGGATATTCTGCTGCGCAAGCTCTATCTAAACTAATTTTAAAAGATAGTAACAATGCTAAGATTTATATTGATGAATTCCTTTCAAAAGGAAATTCTAATTATCCAATCGAAGTTCTAAAAAATGCAGGTGTAGATATGTCTAAACCAGAAGCAATCGAATTAGCTCTCCAAGATTTTGAAGAAAAAATAGAAAAATTTGAGAAACTATATTTTTAGTATTTAAAAAACTCAAAATCGGATTTTAAGTAAATCACGATTTTTGAGTTTTTCTTTTTAATGTTACTAAAACTAATTCTATTCTGTTATTTATTCTTATAGGAAATGAACTGTTCCCAAGGCCACGAGATACAATAAGTGTTGAATCATTTTGTATATATTTTCCGCTAGTATATTTTGGGAAAAAACCTTGACTAGGAGAAAAAATTCCACCTAAAAATGGAATTCTCCATTGTCCACCGTGTGCATGCCCTGAAAAAATTAAATCATAATTGGCTTCTATATACATTGGAAATTTCTCAGGTCGATGGGATAATAAAATATTAAAATGATTAGCCAAGTGTAGAGTTTCTAATGTTTTCTTAAAGTTTGCTTTATGATTTAAATTATCTTCATTTTTAAAATAATTATAGTCTTCCACCCCAACTAGATTAATAGATTCACTATATTTTTCTAATAATATTGAGCTATTGTTTAAGTTAATTATATTTAATTTATTTAGTATCTCTTTTAATTTTTCATATTCTTCAGGAAGTCTTAATTCATGATTACCAGAAACAAAATAGCATTGAGAAATTACAGAAAGTTGACAAAGTATATTGTATGCAATATCCATGTCATTGTTGTAACTATCTAGTAAATCACCGGTAATAACTATAATATCTGGTGAGAATTTTTTTATTTTGTTTATAAATGTAAGATCACTAGAACCAACTTTGTTACAGTGAATATCACTTACTTGAGCAATTTTGAAATTGTCAAAACCGGGTGGTAAAGTATTGAAATTAAGAGAGGTTTTTGTTACTTTTAAATTTTTGTTTTGTGTTATTATTGAACTAGCTATGATAAAAGGGGCTAGTGTCAAAATTTTTCGATTCATTATTTTCACCTGTTAAGTTTAATTTTTTAATAAGCGTATTGTTATCTTAAAACATTATACCATATTGCTTAAAGTATGTTAAAATATAAGGTGATTAAAAAAGTTAAATTTGAGGATGAATATATGATAAGAATAGAAAAAATTGATAGTATAGCAGCTTCTAGAAAATATCCACCAACACCACCGCAATGGCAGGCGATTTCTATAACCGGGGCAGATATACTTGTTGCAGCAGCGGCAGGAAGCGGGAAAACAGAGGTACTTTCAGAAAGAATAGCGAGAAAAGTAGCAACAGATAGATGGGATATAGATAGACTTTTGGTTTTAACGTTCACAACTGCTGCTGCGAAGAATATGATTGTTAGAATTGAAGATAAAATTAGTGAACGATTACTATCGACAAACAAAGAGGAAGATTTATTATATTTAAGAAAACAAAGAATGTTGATGAATGATGCCTATGTTAGCACTATTGATAGTTTTTGCTTAAATATATTGAAGAAGTTTTATTATTTAGTTGAGGAAGAAATTGATAGCCAAATTAAGTATTTATCCCCTAATTTTAGTATCCTTGCAAATAGTAAGGGACTATTAATTGATACAATAGGTAGTGTTCTTGAAAGATTAGTACAAGAAGATTCTGATGGATCAGATTTGTTGTTTGCAATATTTGGTTCTAAACAAAATATTAGTTCTTTTTTAATGGATGTATATTATAAACTATTAACTATACCAAATTTTTTAAGTTATTTAAATAATGATTTTATAAAATTTAATTCTATGGTATTAGAAAAATTTGCTTTTAATAAGAATGATATAGTAGACGAATTTGAAAGAATTGAAAATTTGACAGAAGTGAAAAACATTTCTAAGGCCTTAGATTTTAGTATATCTATCAAAAAATACTTAGAAGAGACATTGGTGGATTCACAGTTAGATGTTTTATCACTTGTTAATTTAGATTATGACAAGAAAGAAAAAATTGTTAAATATTTACAAGAAGATGAAGTTCATAAGAGTAATCAGGAAAAATTGGAAGAAATTGAATTAATCATATCTAATCTTAACGCACAATTAGAAGTAGAAAATAATGTATTTGATGCATCGTTGTTAAATAGTATCTATAATGACTTATTAGATTATTGTAATTATTTTAAGCTACTTGAAAAAATGAAGTTATTATCTACATTGATAACAGCGGTGTTGAAGCAAGTACATAATGATTTTATAAAAAGAAAACGTGAAAATAATTTCTTAGACTTTTCTGACTTGAATCATCTTGCAATCAAGGCGTTAACTAAAGAAGAGGATGGTAAGATAGTTTTTAGTGAAGCAGCACATTATTATAGAAATTATTTTTTAGAGATATATGTAGATGAATATCAAGATAATAACAACCTTCAAGAGTATATATTGAATTTGATTAGGGGAGAAAATGTTTATTTCTTCAGAGTGGGTGATGTTAAACAAGCGATTTATGGTTTCAGAGGATCTAATCCAGATCTTTTTGAACAAAAATACAATAGTTATAAGAAGTTAGTAATTGATAATTATAATATAGAGAATGAATATTCATTTGAAAGTGATTCAGAGGGTATTTGTATAGTCTTAAAAGAAAACTTCAGAAGTGATGAGAATATCTTGAAATGCAGTAACTTTATTTTTAATAGATTGATGGGAAATAAGAATGCAGGCGTAAGTTATGATGAAGACAGTGCTTTATATTATCCTAAAGCAAAAGAAAACAAAGAACATGAAATAATTTCTACTAAATTCATAAATGGTAAAACTAATTATTTTACAGGAAACGTTATAGAGGATAAAAAAAATTATAGAGAACAATCGATAGAAAATATTGCTTGTGAAATATTAAATGGTGTAAAAAACGGTAAAAAATATAGTGATTATGCTATTTTGGTTAGAAATAGCACTAAAATGAATAGTTTTAAAGAAATTTTTAGTAAATACAATATACCTCTATTTTTCAAAGAAAAAGTTGGTTTTACAGAATCTACTTGTTTTAATATATTGTATAATATGTTAAATTTCTTGGACAATACAAATAGAGATGCAAGTTTATTAGCAATTTTACATACTGAAATTTTTGATTATAGCAATGATGAATTATTACAATTATCACTACAAAAAGGTAAAAGTTTTTTTGAAAAATTACAAAATAGTAAAACTGAGAAAGACAACAAAACTGAGAATCAAATAAAAAAATGGTTAAACTTTAGTTTGAATAACTCTCTTCCGAATTTATTAGACTGCATAGAAAGTGATATAGATTTTAGAAATTATTTAGTAACAATAAGTGTAGATGATGAAGAGTTAGATTATTTTGAGAATTTTGTTGATATTGTAAATGAATATCAAAGAATGGATAATAAGTTATCAGGGTTAGTTAGTCAATTAAAAACAATAAAAAGTGAAGAAGTTTTTGAAACGAAAAAAAGAACTCCAAATGACAGTGTAACATTGTCTACCATTCATATTTCTAAGGGATTAGAGTATAAAGAAGTTTTTGTAGCAGATTTAGATACTTCGTTTAGTAAAAGAGGATATACGGGCGAAGCATTATTTACAGAAAACTTTGGTTTAAGTATTAATGTAGATAATATATGTGAAAGGTTAGGATATAGATGCTCTAATGTTGAAAAGCTAAATAGATTGTATAATTATAATAGTATTTTGATTAAACTACGAGAAAGAGAAGAAGAAGTTCGAAATTTATATGTTGCGCTAACACGTGCAAAAAATACTTTATTTATCGTAAGTCCTAATGGTGTTGAATTAAATAATGATAAAGCTAAAGATAAAACTTTATCTCAAGCTCTTATTGAAGATGATAATTTTGAAAAGATTTTAAATAATCTTTTAAGTGAATACGAAGCTGGTTTTGATTATGAAAATGAACGTGATGCAAAATTTGAAGGGTATGAAACTGAACCATTTTATAAAGAAATTGAAGCGGAGTTTAAATTTGATTTAGAAGACTTTTATAAGAGTTTTGAAATGAAACAACAGAATAAAGATGAAAATGATAAAGTAAATGTTAGGGATAAAATATTTCCAGCCAAAACATCTTATAGTGCTTTGAAAAAAATCAATACAGACAATAGTACTTTTATACAAAAGAAAGAAAAGCGTGGCTATTTAGAATTTACAACTTTAAAAAGTACAAATTCATCTAGTAAGGCAATTTTAAGAGGTAATATTATACATAAGTTATTTGAGAAGATTGTTAATGATATTAGAGCAGGTATAGAAATTCTAGAAGTTAGAGAGTATGTTAATAACTTAAAGAAAACAGATAATCTATTTCAAAATATTAAAGAAAACAGAATTTTGACAGTTGAGGAATTCGATATTATAAATAATGAGGATGACTTAGAAAAAATTGAGAATTTTGTAAATAGTGAATTAATGAATACTATTTTGTCTGCAGAATTTTGTCAGACAGAAATAGCATTTACAACATCTAAAAAAGCTAAAGAATTATATAAGGACAGTGATAGTGAAATAGCTGTAATTTTACAAGGTGTTGTTGACTTGTTTATTCGTGTTTCTAATAAAGAAGCAATAATTGTGGATTATAAAACCGATTATGTTACAGCTAAAACTGGAGAGAATATTTTAAAAGATAGACATAAAGAACAACTGAGAATTTATAAAGAAGCAGTTGAAGATTATTATCAATTAGAAAATATTAAAACATATGTTTATTCGTATGTATTATCAAGGCTGATTGAAGTTGAATAAAAACTTAGTACGTTGTTAGTAAGAGTTAATTGTGGTATAATAGGAATTAAATTTGAATAATAAAATTTGGAGGTGAAAACGTGAAATATATAGTTTGTAATAGTGAAACTGCAGTTTTGAATAGAATGTATGATGAATTTGAAAAAAATATTGAGGATGGGGCAGTTATTTGTTTACCAGAAAATATAATAAATACTCAGTTTACTAATAGAATGATTGATGATAATAAAACTGGGAAATATCGTTATAAACACGTTATAATGTTGGGGCAAAGAGAGTTTGCTGATATTGATATTGAGGAAAAATTTGGGTTATATAGATATGCAAGACATGAATTATTTAAAAAAATTGATGTTGAAACGAAGAATATCTATTATCCACAGACGCTAAACAGCAATGAGAGTCAAGAGGAACTTAATAACTATAAAGAAGTGCTTGGAGAGAATCCTATCGATGTTGCGGTAGTATTTTTAGGTTCTGATGGGGGAATATTAGATTATCGTTATGCTGATGAGGTAAATAAAGATCTTCATATTGTTGAATTTTCAGATGGAGAAAAAGCTCAACTACAAGAAGCGGGTATGGAAATCACGGGTAATAAGCTGATCAGTATAGGTTATGAGAACCTGATGTCTGCTAGAAATTTATTTGTTGTTGTTTTAGGAAAAGATAAAAGACAGTATATTGCAGAATTATTTGAAAATGAGGACTCAGAAAATAAAACTGTGTTATCAGTCTTAAATAATCATAAGAATTTATTTATTTTTACAGATAAAGAAGCTAGTTATAAATCTGAAGAAGAAGTAAATAGATTAATTAAACAAAGACAAAAAAAATTAGAAATTAAAGAACGTGAAGAAAGACTTCAAAATGAGGAGCTAAAAAAGGATAGGTAATATAGTATGAATGATTATCAGAGAATTATAGACTATGATTTTAGCGATACAGTTCTTGATGATAAACTTGTTGTAAAATTCAAATTGAAGAAGACATTTACTGAAGACCAATTTATTAGTTTGTTTTCTCCTAAAAAAGGAGAGAGATTTATTATAAGGACACCAGATACGAAATCTTCTATAATAGGAATAGGGTACGAAGCAACGTGGTTGTTGGATTCTAACGATTTTTTAACGAGTTTTGATAATAGTAGCGTCTTATCTGGTTTTGAAGAATTAAAAGCTCAGGTTACATTTTTAGAAATAGACGAGCATGATTCTGAGTATTTTGGTATATATGGTGGAGTCTCAGATGGTAAAAACAGAAATAGCCAAGAATGGGTCGACTTTAGTGATACTTCATTTGTTGTTCCGGGAATACTTGCAGTTTTTAAAGATGAAGACGTATATATCACTATGTTCTTTAATATGAAAGAAGAAAAAGAATTCGCGGAATTATGGTCTGAGAGAATTTCATTTTTAAATAAACTCGATGATAAAAATGAAATATCAAATGAGCCGAAAATATCAGTAGTTAGAGAAATTTATCCAGAGCTTTGGCAAGAAAACATTAGGACCGCTCTTCTTAAAATTGAAAAAGAAGAACTAAAACGTATCGTATTATCAAGAAAAAATTTAATATTATTAGAGAATAATACTTCATTGGGAGCAATAACAAAGTATCTTCTAAGTAAAAATAGATATTTTATAGCATTTGAGTCAAAAAAAAGTGTATTTGTTACGACAAATCCTTTGATATCGTTGGATTATACGGATGATGATTTGAAAGCACAGCTCTATTTGAAAAAAGAGAATTTGTTTAATAATGATTATTCAATCATGTTTGATGAAAAAGAAATTATTCAAGAATATAAGAATAGTTTTGACTCTCATTTTGACTGTGAATTTAATGTGTATGATGATAAAACTTTAATGGGGAAAAAATTAGATGTTTATTCTGTTTTAAATTCAAGGGTAGAGGATTCTGAAAAAGCAATAAAGGCGCTGAGTTTATTGTATCCAATGCCTATTATAAAAGGATATCCTGAGAGTGTTGCGGAAAAGTTTCTTGATGACAATTACAACGTAGGCTATGGATTTTGGTATTCTCCATTCGGGTATATTACTAATAATTTAGATGCTAAGTTTTATACATGCGGAAATATGATGGTAGCTCAAAATAATATGATTACACTATTTACAAGTATCTTATTATCAAAAGATGAAAATTATAATGATGTTATAGAAAAATCTGATAGGATTGTAAGTTCTAGTCTTAAATTATTTGACCACTAGGAGAGAAGTAATGGAAAAAAGTGCGATAAAAAAAGGAGCAACCCTTACTTTGCTAGGTGCTACTTGTTGGGGATTATCTGGAGTATTAGGGGAGTATTTACTTAATATTTCTAAGATAGATTCTACATGGGTAATTTCCAATAGACTATTTTATTCAGGTATAGTTCTAGTAATTATTTTATTCTTAAAAGATAAGAAAAGCCTGATGAATGTATTTTCAGATAAAAAAGATATTTTGAGATTATTGAATTTTTCATTTTTGGGATTATTAATTTGTCAGGGGACATATTTTTTAGCAATTAAGTATACTAATGCGGGAATGGCAACAGTTTTACAATATACAGGACCAGTAATGATAATGGCGTATTATTGTGTAGTAGGCAGAAGACTTCCGATGGTAACAGAGGTAGTTGCTATTGTGACATCGTTGTTTGGAACAGTGCTGATGGCGACACATTTAGATTTTAGTAAGTTAAATATTTCCATGTTAGGATTGTTTTGGGGAATTTTCTCAGCTATAGGTTTAGCGAGTTACAATATTTCTTCAATAAACCTAACTAAAAAATATGGAGTAATGCCGATTATGGCGTGGGGATTACTAATTGCAGGTATCGTTGTTTATTTTGGGACAGGAAGCAATTATATTCCTGAAAACTTCTCACTTATGGATTTTCTTTGTATGGCTGGTGTGATTATAGTAGGAACTATTATGTCATTTTCACTATATTTAGAAGGAATAAGATTAATTGGAGCTGTTACTGGGAGTATAATAGGTTGTTTTGAGCCAATAGCTGCTATTATTTTTTCTTTCTTGTTGTTAGGAACAACATTTGGCGTAGTTGATTTAATAGGAGCTTGTTTTATTTTATCAGCAGTTGTAGTACTTAGTAAGAGATAAACGCATATAGGTAATAGTTAGAAGTGAAATTTTAATAGAACAGAGTAAGAGCTTAGAGACAATTTCAATTACAGGATATTGTTTCAAGTTCTTATCTACTTTAAATTTTTAGTAAGAGTAGTTAGAGTTGTTTCATAGTAGATTTTTTGAAATATATATAGAAAGGATAAAAATGAGCAACGTAAAATTTGATGAAATGTATAAAAGTATGAATACTAAAGAACTTACAGCTTTAGCGAAAGAACTTGGTGTTCCAAGGTATTATACATTAAATAAAAAAGAATTGGTTTTAGCAATTTTAGAAAAACAATCAGTAAGTGAAGAGCATTACTATGCTTCTGGTATTTTAGATGATATTCATCCAGAAAATGGTTTTGGATTCCTAAGAACTGTTGATTATAAAAAAGGGGAAACGGACATTTATATTTCTGCTTCTCAAATTCGTCGTTTTGAGCTAAAAAAAGGTGATGAAGTCTTTGGTAAAGTTCGTAAACCACGTGAAGGTGAAAGATTTGCAGGTATATTACAGGTAGATAAGGTCAATGATATTGATGCAGAGGTTGCAAAGGGCAGAGCTCATTTCCAAGCATTAACACCAATTTATCCAAATCAAAAAATTGTTTTAGAGACTACAAAGGAGAAACTATCTACAAGATTTGTAGATCTAGTAGCGCCGATTGGATTTGGGCAACGTGGATTAATAGTAGCGCCGCCTAAAGTAGGTAAAACAACATTACTAAAAGATATTGCAAATTCAATTAGAAAAAATTATCCTGATAAAAAGTTGATTATTCTTTTAA
>NZ_CAUSAI010000008.1:0-42618 GCF_963529685.1 uncultured Gemella sp. | reverse complement strand
AAATCAATAATGGCACAAGGGAACGCAACGCCGTTTATAAATCAAGCTAAGAGTAGTGCTGATAGTTTCAACGCAACAGACACGCCAACAAAATCAATAATGGCACAAGGGAACGCAACGCCGTTTATAAATCAAGCTAAGAGTAGTGCTGATAGTTTCAACGCAACACCGACACCGCCTAAGGTATTAAGTGCTATTGATAGTGCTAGTGGTGTAATCTCTGGTGTTATAGGGTTATTAAATAGTATTCCTCGTGAAGTTGTCAGTGTTGTTAGAGTAATGAGCAGTGTTTCCGGAATACCTAGTTTTCCTGGATTCTTTGCAACAGGTGGAAATATAGGAATGTTCGCAAGAGGTGGAAACATTGGACAGACTGAAAGCTTACAACCTAATTATACTGGTATAGTTGGAGAAGCTGGACCAGAATTATTCAGAGTAACTAAGAACGGAGTTAACATTACACCGTTATCAACTAGCGAAAAAATAAAAGGTATAAGCGGTGCATTGGCTGAACATGGTGCTAAAAACAATGGTAATGAAATCAACGTAACAATTAATGTTACTGGTAATAATATTAATAATAAAGAAGATATCAATGTGTTAGTTGACACAATAGAACAAAAATTAGTGAGAAGCATGAAGGAAGTACAAACAATGAGTTTTGGAGGTGGTAGAAATGCCGTTACACTTTAATAAATTAACGTTTAAAGGGAAGTCTACTGCCGACTTTCCTTTTGACATTTACGTAACTGAAAATGACGGAATTAACAAAGCGAAAAGGAAAGATAAAATTTTTACATCAGATGATATGTCAGGCGGTGTAGTAAGGACATCTAACGCTTATGAATTAGTTGAAAAACCATATAAATTACTTATACATGGTGTTAGCTTATCAGAAACAGATGGTGTTTTAGCGTGGTTAGAAGGTAGCGGAAAACTAGTAGCTTCTAATAATCCATATAGATATTATGAAGTATTAACAGTTTCTGCAATACGTTCTAAATTAGGAGAAGTAGATGAATACGAAATAGACGTAACGTTTACTTGTAATCCTTTTTCGTACAGCGTAGATAAAGACTTAAAGACATATACTAGTAACGGAGTGTTAAACAATTCTTCACACGTTGAGATGTACCCTAAAGTAACTGTGTATGGCAATACAACAGAAGCTACAACCTTGACAATAGGAACTCAAGTAATCAGATTAAAAGAGATTAAAGAGAAAGTAGTAATTGAATGTAAACAAGGATATCAAAATGTATTTGATAAAAACGGAGATCTCTTAAATGGTGTTATGCTAGGACCGTTTTTTGAAGTTAAACCAGGAGAGAATGGAATATCTATCGGACAAGGAATTACTAAAGTAGATATTGAGTGTAGATGGGGGGCGTTTGCATAATGTTATATTTATATGATCCCTTTGAAAAAGACTTCACATACAACGGAATTGTGTTAAATAATGCATACGACTCTGATATACACTGGGTATTAAATTCAACTTATAAGCTAACTTTCAAATATCCTACTGTAGATAATGATATGTACAGCATGATAGAAAAAGGAATGATAGTTAAAGCTAATGAAGATAATCGTACAAATCTATTTAGAATTAGAGATATAGAACTAAATGAAAATGATAAAAGTATAACAGTAACAGCGTACCAAAAGACTTTTGACTATAGTAATCGATTAGTAAGTAAATTTGCTAGGTTAGATTCAAATTGTCAAACAGTGTTAGATGAATGGTACGCTAATTTTTTATCAAAAGAAAAAGACTTCACGTATTGGTCTGACATAACACAGACTAATTCATTTGCTACATTCAAAAATGAGAATGACACACAAAGCAAAACAGCATTTGATTTATTAGGACAAATCGCAGACACATTTAAAGGAGATATAGATTTACACGACACTCAAATAAATGTGTTGAAGAAGTTGGGAACAGATACTCAAGAAGTACTTACTACAGCTAAGAATATATCTTCTTTCGTTAACTCATCTAACATAGATGATATAGTAACAAGATTGTATGTTACATCAACTTTCAAGGTTGGAGATAAAGAAGATAAAAAGGAATTAAGAGAGCAACACAAGAAAGAGTTAGCTGCATTAAGAGAAACTCAAAAGCGAGCTTCTAAAGAGTATAATGCAAAGAAAAAATCACAGCAAATGCAAGAGGAGATTAACAGTCGTTATGCTCGTGAGTTATCAAAACAAACTAAGAAGACTAAACGTAGCGGACACACTGTTAAATCTTACTCACAGATTGCTAATGAGGTTGCTAATAAATACAGAGATAGAGATGCAAAAGCTGCACAACGTAAATTAGAAAGCCAAGCACAAGCAGATAGAAGAAAAGCAGAGATAGATAAACTCAAGGCTCAACAAAAAGAAGAAATGGCAGCACTTGATGAAGAAATAACAATTAGCTTAGTTGTGGAAAGTCCATTAATTAATGATTATCCATTTATCAATGAAATGGCAGTATCAAACAATGAACTACAAACCGCAGAAGAGCTTGAAGAGTGGGCTATGGAACATTTCACAAAAGATAATATAGACAAGCCAAAGAACTCAATTAAAGTATCTTATGAACAGTTATCTGAAAAGATTAGTCGAGGAGATACAGTTATTCTTAAATATCTTAAATATGATGTTGATGAAAGAATACGTATTGTGGAAACACATTATGATCCTATGTTAGAACGTTGGAAAAGCTTTGTGTTAGGTAGCAAAGAAGGCAAGTTAGGTAGCGAAATATCTAGCAGTTCGCAAACAGCAGAACTTAGAGCTAATGCATATACAGATGCAATATCATATGATTTTGCGAAGAAGGTAAAAGAACAAGTAGAAAATGTCAATAAGGTTTTCGAGAAAAAAGAAGAGTTATTCAAGAAACAAATAGAAGATGGTATTGAAGTTTCTAAAGCTAAAGCAGAAGTAGTTAAAAACGAAATACGAGAAGAAATAAATAATAGTATTACAGAGCTTAATCATAAGATAGATAACATGAGTAGTTCTAGTATTGAAGATTTAAGAAGGCAAGTAGAAGAAAATAAAACCATTTCAGAAGCAACTATAAAAATGATGGGAACAGAGGATAGTGTAATCTACAGTAAAAATAGATTAGAAGGTTCTTCAGAGAGATATATTCCACCAGGTACAGAATATATTGAGGTAACTCATAATGGAGATGGTTTTGAACTAGGACAACAATATACGATTAGTTGGGAAGCTGTTTGTGTAAAACGTGATTTTTATGATGTAACTGTGAGATTGAGTCGAGCATTACCACACGCAGCTAACGTTATGTTGATTGATAAGTATGGAGCATTTCCAACAGGAGAACATGAATTTAATGTAGGAGAACAAGAAGCTAAATATTTAAGAATATATGACTCTGAATATTATATCAAAGTAGTTAGTAAATGGTTTAAAGAATTAAATGCACCTACATTAATAAGAAATGCTGCAACAATATCAGTACCTATTGTTTATCTTGAATATGCAGATGGAAACGAAAATGACATTGAAGGAAGTTGGAGTGAAAATCCGACATATATTTTTGATGGAGGAGGAAAATAAATAAATGGCAGAAAAAATACCTATAAGAGTGCAACACAAAAGAATGAGTGTTAGTGATTGGGAGTTTAGCGATTTAATATTGTTAGACGGAGAAATTGGAATTGAGACCGAAACTGGAAAAGCTAAGGTCGGTAATGGTCGTGATAGATTCTCCGATTTAAAATACCTAGCTGGAATTAAAGGAGACCAGGGAATACAAGGTATTCAAGGACCTCCAGGAAGAGACGGTGTTGTAACGTTTCAAGCATTATCACAATCTGAAAAAGAGTCTATAAAAGGAGATAAGGGAAAAGATGCTGTAGTTGGTAATTATAATTTAATAGTTAACTCGCTGTTTCCTAATACAAATATCCTAACATCTAGTAGTCCAAATTTATCGATAGTAGTCAATGATTATAACGGACACAATAGTTTAGATGTTAGGAAAAGTGGAGCGACAAGTAATACATGGGCTGGTGTTCAAATAGACACAACTCAAACCAGTTTTAAACAAGGAGACAAACTAGTATTGAGAATGCCAATATATATTTACTCTGATTCACATCTAGACGGATTATATTTAGCTATTAAAAAGCATAGTATCAATAAAACATTAAAAGGAATTAATTTAAGTGATTTACCAAAAGATAAATGGATAGTATATGAAGAAACATTCACAATTACTGAAAATATTAATTTTGGTAATGAAACAAACTGGTTTTTCCTATACTTTGTTAAAAACGGACACATAAAAATTTCAGAACCTTATATAAGCTTTGGAGATGAAGTACCTTCTAGATGGCAACCCAATATTGAGGATTTAAAAGGTAACACAATATTAAATCAACAGAATGGACAATCTCTTAAATATTGGTGTGGAACTGAACAACAATATAATGCATTAGCAGTAAAAGATAACAACACTATTTACGACATTGTGAAGTAGGTGGACTTATGGAACGAGTAAAATTATTAGTCGGAAATAAGGAAGTCGAAAAACGATATGTAGGAAATAAGTTAGTTTGGCAAAAAGGTTTACTTAAATATCTAGAAGGCTGCTATGTGGAAATTAAACAAGATAAATTAATATTAGTTGCTAATGACAGTAGGTTCACTAATACAACAGCAATAAGACGTGTAACATTTAATGATGAAGAATTAGAAGGACTTACAAGCATTACATTTGAGAACTATAAATATAACATCACACTAAGTAATCAAGCTGCTTTTATTAATAAGATGAAATGGGAAGATTTAACAAACAAAACTAATGTTACTGTTAAGTTTTTTGAAAGGTAGGTGGTTAAATGGATATAGAAATTAATGATGTCAAAACTCAAGCAAATTTTAGAAATAATAAATACCAATTCACATTTACCCCACTTAAAAAAGATGCAGCTATTAAGCTTTATCACATGGGCTGCGTTGGAGAAACACAGATTAATCATTTACAAATCGAGAAGGGAAATGATGCAACATCATTTGAAACACCGATTAAACAACCTAACGCCCTTACTGGAGTACTCAAAGAAATTAGAGATCTGGATATTCAAATGAGAGATTTTAACAGTGAGTTCTGGGGTAAAGTAAAGCTTAACAATAAAGGAATGTTGACAGAGTTTCGAGATAAAGAACTAAAAACTCTTCTGACAAGTACAGCAGAAGGATTAAGTACACAGGTTAAAAAAGATATCAATAAAGCTGTAGCAAGCCTTGATTTAAGGATAAATAAAGTAGGTGCTAGTGTTGAGGAGTCATTGAAAAAATCAGACATAACATTAACACCAGAAGGGATATCATTAGGAACTAAAACAACTATTGATGGAAATACCATATCAAGTATGTTAGTTGCAAAACCAGAAGGAATTAAAGCAATCACAAATAAAATGATGATTGGTCCAGCATATGATAACTTAGTTTATTTAGATAAAAGAAGAAGTTTTGAATTTAATGAAGAGTATATTGATATAACAGATTTAATTGATAATGATGTGTTGCTGAAGAGTGATAGATTCCAGTTGTCATTTGACGCCAACTATGACGGAGAATTACCATTTATATTTGAATTAATAATGTCAGTATCATCAACTGACTTTCATGGTAAAATATACGCTTTTCCGTTAATTTCAAGAGGTGCGTTGGCTAGAGACCGTGGTAAAGTTGACATAACACTTGACATAGATAGATTATTCGAAGATTTTGAAGGAATTAAAAGTTATCAATTTCGATTAAGACAAGCTAGTAAAACTAACAATATCAATATGGCGATAAATAATCTTAAATTGTTTAAGAAAAAAGACGCAACGCTAATTGTAGACGGATCAATTAAAGGTAGACAGATTGCCGGAGAAACAATCACAGGTGGACATATTAAAGCCGGAACGATAGAATCTGTGAATATTAACACAGAGGCAATCAAAGCAGAACATTTAAAAGTAGACCAAGCAATGATTAACAAACTATTAGTTAATGATATGTTAGTTACTAATCTGTTTGCTAAAGAAGCGTTCATCAGGAACTTAAAATCAGTTAAAATAACAGCTTCTCAGTTAGAAGCTGATTTTTTACGAGCGTATAAAGGATATTTAGGAGGTTTCCAAATCGGTCGTCACGAAAAAGGCGGAGGGTCGTGGCTTACAGGAGAAAATCAATTCTACGTTGGTATGTCTAACGGTAAAGGCGAATGGGGTCAAACAGCACTCTGGGTTAACTGGGGAGCACGCTGGGACAAAGTAGGACCTGAAGCGTGGTATGTAAAAGAAACTGGAGAAATGTACTGTAAAAATACAGCTAGATTTATGAAAGCCCCAGAAATCTATGACGACTTGTGGGTTACTGGAGAAATTAAATATAGCACAAAGTTTGGTTCAGGACAGTGGATCTCAAGTCCACAGTATAAAAAAATCGAACAAAAAGGCGGTTTCGCTTATATATACTATAGCTCGTATGGTTACGACTGGTGGGAACTTAACAAAGAAATTTCTGACAGGCGATACAAACGCAATATTAAAGAAAGTAATATTAACGCTTTAGAAGTCCTTAGCAAGTTAAAGACTTACAGCTTTACCAAAGAATATGACGGACAAGTAAAAGATATTGAATGTGGAATTATGGCTCAAGATGTCGAGCAATACGTAAATTCTGCATTTAAACAATTACCAGATGATATTAAATCATATAGTGCATTTGAAATGATACCTTATTTGATTAAAGGTATTCAAGAATTAACAAAAGAAATCGAGGTATTAAAAAATGGAAAATAATCAATTACAACCAATTCACTTAATAGCACAGGAGCTATCAGAAAAAACTATTGAATTAGCTAACTACAAGATAGCATATGATAATTTAAGTACTGAACACAAGAAAATTCAAGACTTAATTAATAATAACGAAGAGCTTAAGGAGTTAGTAGAAAAATTAAGTAATAAAGGAGAGTAGTATGGCATTAGAAATTACAAATAGAAACGCAATACCTACTGTCGGTGGATACAGTTCAGTAAACATTACATTTACGCTTAGAAATGGAACTGTATATTTAAACGGTGGTGTAGATTTACCTGGTAAATTTGCTACTGCTAGTGATAGTGAGATCCTTGAAGAGATTAGAAAACAACTAGCTCAACAAATGTTTACGGGAGAAAGTACACCAGCGTTAGTAAGTGAGTATGCTAACTTAAAAGAAGAGGTTACAGTATTAGCAAATAACAAAACAGAGCCAAACGACAGAGTTAAAGCATTACGTAAGTTAGTAGCGAAAGTTAACAAAGGTAATGACAAGTTAATAATGACATTACTATTAAATGTGTTAGATGCAAAAGTTATTAATGATAACAAAGATACTATAATCAATGCATTTGATAACTATGAAATAGGTGTTGAATACTCAACTGGAGACAAGATTAAATACGAAGGTAAGTTATACGAAGTATTAGAAGACCACACATCAGTTGAAGTATGGAAGCCAAATGCAGAAGGCACTAAATATAAAGAAATAGTGTTAACAAGGAAAGAAACAAATGTAAAAGATGATATAGAAGATGAAAAGAACAGATATGTAACAAAAGGACAGCTTGATGAAGCTATGGGAAGTGTTATTAACACAATCTTATCAATGTTTGAAGAAGAGGAGAAAGAAAATGAACATACTGAAGAACATAATGGAAACTTACCACACAACGAAGGGAGTACTGAAAGTCATGAGACCGAGTAGACTAAGATTTAAAAAAGATGATTATTTAGTTCAATTATTTGTAAGACAGATTATTACAAAAGCTAAAACTATTGAGGATGTTCCTCATATTGGTAACTTAAGGGTAGTAGTTCAAGGAGAAGTCGACAGAATAGAAAAAGAATACGAAGAAAGACACAGAGAAAACTAAAATCTCTGTTAAGAGGATTTAGAATGAGTGACGGATTAATATTAGGATTAAGCACTGGAGTTGCAACGCCACTGTTAACATTGATTATTACAAAGTACAACGAAAAAGGCGAAAAAAATCTTAAAGAAATAAACGAAACACTTAAGGAAATTAAGGAACTTGCACAAAAAACAGCAGTCGGAACAAAGACTATTAGTAGGCATAGACTAATTAAAGATATGAACAAAATCATAGCAAGAGGTTACATAACTTCTAAAGAACTTGAGGACATAACTATACTCTATAAATCTTATGAAGAGCTAGGAGGTAACAGTTACGTTTCTGACCTGTTCATAACCTGTAGAAAACTTCCTATAAAGGAGGAAAAATAATTGATAGATAAAAAAATACAACTAACATTTAACACAACAGTAAATAAAAGAGTTAAAGTTCGCAGTAATTGCGAGCTTTACTCTCATGATAAAAACAATAATGAGTTTGAACTTACAATAGGCAATCACACACTTACTAACGAAGAAGCAATAATATTATTCAAGTTTGTTAAGTCAATTAAATATTGGGAAACTCAAGGAAGAATTGAAGATAATAAGATTAAATTTAAGTTTGACACAAGCTTAATCACAGATAATGAAAGAGTAAACTGTTACATCATTCTGAAAAACGAAAATAAAGAGAGTGATGTGTACAGTTTTTCTTTTGACGTTAAAATGTCTGAATATGATTTAAAAGACAATCTACCTGTTAAAGAGCGATACTTTGCTAACGGTGTAGTTGTTGATAAATTAGACGTACTAACAAAAGAAGTGTTAGCAGAGGAGCTAGAGAAAGCTAAAGGCACTTACGCTTTAAAAACAGAAATACTAAGTTCTGAAACAATTGTAAATAAAGCAGTTGAAGAAGTCGAGAAAAAAGGATATTTAACAGAGCATCAGTCACTTAACGGTTACGTTACAGAAACACAATTGAATGAGAAGGGTTATTTAACTCAACACCAGGATATTAGCAAGTTAGCTACAAAAGAAGCTGTGGATGATGTTGCTGCTAAGGTTACAGCGTTAGAAACTAGACCAGTGACATCAAGTTATGATGATAGTGAAATTAAACGAAAACTTAAAGAACTTGAAGATAGACCAACAACAGCTAATATTGATACTAGTAACTTTGTAACAAATACTCAACTAGAAGATAAGCATTACTTAACAGAGCATCAATCGCTTAATGGTTATATTACAGAAACACAATTAAATGAGAAAGGTTATTTAACTCAACACCAGGACATTTCAAAGCTTGCCACTAAGGAACAGTTAGACGAATTAAAGAACAGTCAACCAACAGTTGACAACCTTGTTACTAAAGAACAACTTAGAAAAGCTTTCTTGAACGAAGAAGGTCAGGAGAAATATGTTGATTTAGATACTTTTGTAAGTGCAACCCGTGGAGTTTTAGGAAATTCAACAAACGAGAAAGGGATTGAAGAGTACTTTAACGAAATGTCAAATGGACTTAGTGAAGAAACCAAAGAAATATATTTAGGAGATATTTATAAAAATGCAACGGAAACTAAAGTATATCGTAAAAATGGTTTTACAAACTTTAAAGACATGATGTATGCATTAGCTAAGGTATTTCCAGATAATTATAACTATAAAGATGAAAACCAACGTGTTGATATTCTAACAAATAGAAATTATCAAGATTATATAAAATCTAGTTGGAATGTTGACAGTAATGATTTTGCAACGAAGCGAGAGTTAAACATGGTAAATAGCGACCTACAATTATTAAGAACGCAATCTTATACAAAATTTGAAATGCCGTTTAAATCAACGGATGGACTTAGAGCGGAAGAATATTTAAACAACTCTAGCGAATATGGGTTACCACAGAATTATGGTAGAATATACACCGATAATTATGATAACCACTTAGTTGTTACAGGTAGTCGAAAAAAAGCTAAACTTGAAACGTTGCTATATACAGTAGGAAGTTCGTTGCCCGACTCTTACGAACCGGACTTTGAGTTTTCTGAAAGTGATAACTTGAAATTTATCACAACACAAAACATACATAATTACTTACCAACTAACACTGGTAATACTGGAAACACAACCGAACTAGATAAGCGATTAAAAGTTATTGAAGCTAAACAGTGGGAAATTCACGGTCGAGGAATGCCAAACGGAACAGTAACGGCACCCGTTGGTACTACATACGTAGATGAAGCAGTTACTAACGGAGCTTTAAAATGGATTAAAAAGACTGGAACAGGTAACACTGGTTGGGAAGTTTTAATTGGCGATACAGGTTGGAAAGTACTTCAATCAGTATCGAAATTAGGAGGTTCTTACGTCAAAGTAAGACGTGTTAATAATGTAGTATCTTATCAATTCGGAGGATTGAGTTGGGGCTGGTTTGGTATAGTAAGGCGAGGAGGTGCTGGTTATCAAATACAACCGTCAGACCGAGAGCGAAACTGCTTTATTTTAGGTTTGAACGGTGTACCGCAAGGATACCGTTCAGAATCATCTTTAATAGGTGGGATATACAACGATAAAGGAACACCTTATGGTACATGGTATTTAGGAGGAACTGGAGACGGGAATATGTTGCGTTTTCAATTTACAGACCCAGTACCAACAGACCGAGATATTGGAGATATAAGAGTAAGTTCAATATCTTACTTAACAAGCGACCTATGGCCTGCAAACTAGAAAGGAGGTGAACACAATGATAAACTGGAAAGTACGATTTAAGAATAAACGCTTTGTAATAGCTTTTATTGCAGCATTACTATTACTTGTCAAACAAGTTGCAATGTTGCTAGGATATAATCTAAATACTGAAGTGTTCAACACAAATATAAATGGCGTTGTTGACACAGTATTTTTACTTTTAGGATTGTTGGGAATAGTAAACGACCCAACAACACATGGCTTTTCTGATAGTGAACAAGCCTTAACATATAAAGAACCAAAACAAGACTAGAAATAGTCTTTTTATTTTATTCAAATCACAGGAGGATTTTAAAAATGGTTAGAACAACAGATATAGTAAACGAAGCAAGACGTATCGCAGATTTAGGAATTGGAGTCGACCAAGACGGAGCATATGGAACTCAATGTGTAGACCTACCAAATTATTTAAGTTCATATTTCTTTGGGAAAACATTATGGGGTAACGCAATCAACCTGTTAGACAGTGCGGCAGCGTTAGGTTATAGAGTTGAATATAACATTGTGGGAGACCTTAACAGTAGACCAAGAGCTGGAGCGGTATTTGTAATGGATACTACCTATACAGCAGGTCATTCATACGGACATACTGGGGTTGTTATTGAAGATTCAGACGGATACACAATGAGAACAATCGAACAAAACGTTGACGGCAACTGGGATAGCTTATATGTAGGTGGCCCAGCAAGATATATAACTAGAGATTTTGAAGGGATTGTAGGGTGGTTCTATTATCCGGTTGATGATACACCAGCAAGCACCCCAGTTACAACCGATTTATACGAACTAGACAAACCAAGAGTATTTACAGTTGGTGTAGAGGGGTTAAACGTGAGGTCAGCTCCTTCAACGAGTGCTGAGGTAGTTGCAAACTACTCTAAAGGCGAGGAGTTCAACTACACACATTATTGTTACGCAGATGGTTATGAATGGCTGTCTTACGTAAGTCATAGTGGAGAACGTAGATATGTTGCTAGCATGGAATTAGCTTCAGGAACTGACTATGGTATATGGAGATACTTGTAATTAAATATATTTAGTGATAAAATATACATAGATGAATATTTTTTCATAATTTACTCCCTAAAGCCTAGCTTAATTGCTAGGCTTCTTTTTTTATGCCTAAATTTCCTTTTCTATAGAAATTTTTTAAAATTTCCGTTAAAAATTTTTAATTTATCTATTGACATACACGCTCGAGCGTGTTAAAATATAATTGTAAAGATAAGAAGAGAGGTAAATAAAAATGAGATTCGGAAGAAAAAAATACAACGCTTATAGAAAACGCAGCTTTACAGCTACAGATAATCAACGTAGAGAATACGCTAAAAAAATGGATGAACTTTCAGAAGAGTTTTCAAAATTAGAAGGATGGAATTTATCAAGCATGAAAGATAGTGCTTATAAAGATTTTGGAAATTACTCAGTGAGATTATCTAATCATTCTGCAGACAACAATTACCACAACTTAGACGGAGGATACTTACTAATAAATATTAAAGCTAGTAAACTAGATTTCGTGGATATAATCAACAACAAACTAGATGAGATCCTAGAAAAAATAAACACACTAGACTTAGAAAAATACAGATTCATCAACGTAACAAAAAGTAATATCAACTGTTACTACAAAGGATATAAAACTAAAAAGGATGTAATTTAAATGTGGAAAACAATTCAATTTAACAAGCAAAACATAGAATACGACACAGGGGCGGCAGTTTTAATCAAACTGCCAAACCGTTCTAATTACAAGGGATATAAATTTTGGCATCCAGCAAAGCTAGTAAGAGAGATGAGAAAAGGAAACGGATATTTTCTAACATTAAGCTATACAGATGATTTTGTATTTAAAGTTTTTAAAACTGATAAGAGAGGTAGAAAACTAGACAGTATTGAGTTTACTGGAGATGGTTTAGCTGGAGAGTTCAGACAACTTACTGAATCTGATGACACTAGTTTTTTAGAAATAACAGAACCTGTTAAAGTTGATAGAAAAGTAGAAATAATCAAGGAGTTAGAGAGATGATGTTAACCGAAACTCAACAATGGGCGTTTGATAAATTCAAAAGATTAAAAGTAGGTGCTTTGTTCATGAAACAAGGAACAGGCAAAACAAGAGTAGCATTAGAATTAATAAATACAACTGATAGTGACTTAGTATTATTTTTCACACCTTGCTCAACTAAAGATAATCTACAACAAGAGCTTATTAAATGGCAATTTAACAGGCAGTATATCATTACTGGGTATGAAACATTATCAAGTAGTGATAAAACGTATATAGAGCTTTTAAATGCTATTGAGAACAAGAAAGTATTTATTGTAGCGGATGAGAGTATATTTATTAAAAATGATGATACAAAACGCTATAAAAGATTAATGAGTATCGCTCAAGAAAGTGAGTATAGATTAATTTTAAATGGTACACCGCTAACTAAAAATGAATGGGACATTTACAATCAGATGAATTTTTTGAGCTATAAAATAATAAATATGAGTAAGCAAGAATTTCTAAATGTATTCTTTAAGAAAATATCATATAAGAAAGTTGGACAACGCCCTAGAGAATTTTACAAACTGTCTGATGTTAATATAGAGTTTCTACATCATTTAATAGCTCCATATATATATGAATGTGATTTTAACTTTGATAAAGATGAAACAACACAGCATATAAGGATAATTGCTAGTAATGATAATAGAGAAGTTTATAACGATAGAAAACAAGCATTACTAAACTCTCTAGGAAAAGGAGAGAATATAATTCAACAATTTCAAAATCTAGCATTATCTTGTTTTAATGATAAAAAAAGACACGAAGAAATAGCAGATTATATTAAAAATCAAGGTCAAATAATAGTCTTTTGTACATTCATAGAAGAAGCAGAAAATATAGCTAATGAATTGAACTGTTATTTAATTACAGGATCTACATCATTAAAAGAACGTGCTGTTATTCTTGATAAGTTTAAAAATGATAATAAAGCATTAGTAATGACACTGGGTACAGGAGCTTATGGACTTAATCTACAATTTTGTAACAAGGTAGCTTTTGCTAGTATAACTTTCGACTACTCAAAAACAGAACAAGCAATCAGTAGGATAAAAAGAATAGGACAAGAAAATGATATTGAATATATATATTTCACATCAGACTTAGGAATATTTAATATGATCTTAGAAAATAATGAAAAGAAAAGAGATCTTAAAGAATTGTTGATAGATAAGATAGAACAAGGAGGGAGCTATTTTGAAGAAGTATTGTAATTTAAATGTATATGAAGCAGCACAAGAAAGAGTTAAATATATATTTGATGAGTTTGAAAATATATATGTTTCTTTCTCTGGTGGAAAAGATAGTGGGGTTTGTATGCATTTAATGTGCGAAGAAGCACAACGAAGAAATAGAAAAATAGGTGTATTATTTATCGATATAGAAGCACATTATCAAATGACTATTGATTATGCAAAAAGTATGATAGATAAATATAAAGATGTAATTATACCTTACTGGGTGTGTTTACCTATGGAAACCGACAACAGCTTATCTTATGATGAGATGACGTGGAGCTGGTGGGAAAATGAAAAGAAAGATATATGGGTAAGAGAAATGCCAACAATGGATTATGTTATAAATGTAGACAATAACACTATTGATTATTACAAGTATAAAATGACATTTGAAGACTTTGTAGCAAAGTTTGGAAATTGGTATGGTAAAGGAGAAAAAACAGCTTGTATAATTGGTATCAGAACACAAGAAAGTTTGAATAGATGGCGTGCTTTAACTAATCAAAATAAAACTAGGTATAAAGATACAATGTACTCTACAAAAGTAGATAAGAATGTGTTTAATTTCTATCCTGTGTATGATTGGACAACAGAAGATATATGGGTTTATTATGGGAAAACTGGTAATGAGTATAATAAATTCTATGATCTAATGTATAAAGCGGGTGTATCAATTCATAGTATGAGAATTGATGAACCTTTTGGAGATACAGCAAAAGCAGGATTAAATATGTTTAAAATAATTGAGCCTAAAACATGGGTTAAAATTGTAGGTAGGGTAGCTGGTGCAAATTTTGGTAATATATATGCTCATTCATCAATCAATACAGCAAATTATAAATTGCCAAAAGGTCATACATGGGAAAGTTTCACATACTTTCTATTAGATACTTTACCAGAAACAGCAAGCAATCACTATAGAGAAAAGTTTGATAAGTTTATAAAATGGTGGACTGAAAAAGGTTCAGGAATGAGAAAAGAAGATATAGATATATTAAATATTAATTATAAAGACGCAGTATTTCAAACTGGAGAAATAAGTAACAGAGGAAACAAAGATAAAGAAATAATTAGATTTAAACATGTTGTCGATACTATCCCAGAATTAGACAGCAAGCAAGATGTTTTAACGTGGAAAAGGATGGCAATGTGTATTATTAAAAACGATTACTTCTGTAAAAGTTTATCTTTTGGAATAAGCAAAGAGCAGCTTAAAAGAAGAAAGGAGACAATGAAGAAATATGAAACAATTTTGTAGTCCAGTATATAATATTAAGGCAATACCTATTGAAAAGATACAAGCTAACAGTTATAATCCAAACCATGTAGCACCACCAGAAATGAAGTTATTATATAAGTCTATATTAGAAGATGGTTATACAATGCCTATTGTTTGTTACTATTTAGAAGATGAAGATAGATACGAGATAGTAGACGGATTTCATAGATATACTGTTATGAAAAAACATAAAGATATATTTGAAAGAGAAAACGGCCGCTTACCTGTATCTGTTATTGATAAACCTATTAGCGATAGAATGGCTTCAACTATTAGACATAACAGAGCTAGAGGTAGTCATGATGTAGAACTTATGACAAATATTGTTTCCGAGTTAGTAGAGAGTGGTTGTTCTGACACATGGATAATGAGACATATTGGAATGGATGCAGATGAACTGTTAAGATTAAAACAATTAAGCGGATTAGCTTCATTATTTAAAGATAAATCTTTTTCAAAATCATGGGTTGTTGATTCCGATTAATTCTGATATAATGATAAAAAATATTTAGGAGCGATAACATGGGTAAATTATCAGAAGCAAAATTAAGAGGAAATAAAAAGTGGGATGATAACAATAGAGAAAGAAAAAGATATATTAATAAGAGATCCACAGCAAGAAATTTTATTAAAACTATGGAACGTGAAGATATTCCTGAGTTTGAAGAATTATTAAAAGAAAGAAAAGCTAGAAAAGATTAATCATTGGAGGTAGAAATAAAACTACCTCTTTTTTATTTTGTAAATTTATGTTAAAATAAGCCAGAGGTGGAAGAGATGAAAAGATATTATTTAAACAGTTTTAACAATTTAAGAATGGAAAATTTTCTATTAAGAAATAACGATATACAAAAAGATAATCAGGGGATCTACACAGAAAATATTGAAGATTTCAAAGATTTTCAAGAACAATTTGATAGCTTAGAATATTTTAAGACTATACAAAAATTCATAGATGTTTTTGACTTAGAGTATATGGTTTCTAAAGATAACTTTACTTACTATGTAAGAGTAATAGAAGATGATTCAAACAATGTATTTTCTTTAATATATGAGAGTCAAGATGGCACAGAAGATGTAAATATATCAGACGTGGTAGAAATAAGAAGAGGAGATATTCTCTGTGATTAATTTTAAAATTTAAGTGAGCAAAAAATGGACTCAAGTTAAATTTATATGATGTTATATGAAAATATAAATAACAAGAAACATTATTAAATCAATCATTTAACAACACATAACATTATATAAAATGTTAGTAATATAATGAAAGGGTTTATGGAATAACCTTTACAAACGCTGTTATAATAACAATTTTACACCACTAAACAAAGACAATGGGCAATCATTGGACATGTGAGTTTTAACTATTAAAAGATATATAAATATATACAAAAAATTAAGGCAGT
The DNA here is from genome assembly GCF_963529685.1 of uncultured Gemella sp. Taxonomy (GTDB): domain Bacteria; phylum Bacillota; class Bacilli; order Staphylococcales; family Gemellaceae; genus Gemella. The sequence continues at coordinate 25,955 of NZ_CAUSAI010000008.1, read as the reverse complement.
TTAAATAACTGCCTTTTTTAAAATTCTATATCTCTAAATATATCTAATTCTTTTTGTTTTGCTTTTTTAGTTTTGTGAATATACACAGCTCTTGTAATCTCTGTTCCTTTATGACCTAGACGAGCGGATATTAATTCTAATGGTATATCTGCATCCATACATAAACTAGCGTGTGTATGGCGTGTTTTATGAAATGTAAATTTAACAGAGTGAATATTATCTCGAGTCCATTTACTAACAGCACTATATGAGTTATAGTCTCCGTTAGCTTTAGGAAACAGTATTCCGTTGTCAGTATAATAACTGTACATATCGGATTTAATTTTATTCATTTCAACTCTATTCTTAAGGATCTCTTGACACTTTTTATTTAATGATATAACACGCTTAGAGTCATAAGTTTTTGGAGAAGATATATTTTTATAGTGATCTATATTTTTATCAACATTAAGTGTTCCATTATCTAATATATCATCTTCTGTAAGTGCTAGTGTTTCTCCAATCCTTAGTCCGGAATTAATCATAAAGTTTATCATATCGTGATAATACTGATTGTTCTCAACTTCTTTTAATATAACTTCTATTTGTTCTTTTTCAAAGTACTTTCCATCATAATTAACTTTATGTTCTTTTAAATCAAGTTTATCTAACCACATTATATTTTCTATATAATCTAGTTTATACATCATTCTAAGGACTCGTTTAAAGAACTTTAAATAAATATTATAGCTATTATTTGTTACAGCTATTTTCTTGACTAGCGTATCTAAATAAAGAGAGTTAACGTTTAATAGCGGTGTATCGAAATTAGTTCTCTTTGTCTTACTAATTCTACTTTCATATAGTTTATATGTACTAACTTTTATTTCATCTTTAACTCTCTCTAAATACATTTCTAAAGCTGTAAAGAATGTAATTCGGAGATCTACAAATGTTTCTTCTTTAAGTTTCTTTTTCCTAAGTATTTCCGTAGCTAATCTTTTATCTTTCTTTTCAAGAGTGATACTAATTCTTTTTATTTTACCTGTCACATCTTTAACACGTGTACGATATACGTATTTTCCACTCTTACTTTTTTCTACCCACATACTAACACATCCTTTCTTTATTAATAGTAAGATGTGTGATATAATTAAATTAATGAGCGAGGTTCGCTCCACATCTTAAGTAATTTTGAGAGTAATATTGTTATGTGACGATATAATAATACTCAAAATGGACTTACAGTTGACAAACTCACATCTCTTGGCGGGGGCGTGAGTTTTTTTATTTATAACTTGGATAACCAGGGTTTAAAGTAATTTCTAAAGTTTTATTAGTTCCAATATGTGTATATAACCCGTTTTCTCTATTATACTGAAAATGAATATAATCATATTTTAGTATTGGGTCGTTATTTGGGATTACATACATCAATTTATCTCCATTGATGGTTTCGATTGTAGCATTATTATTTAAATATATTTTAAGTTCTTTAAATTTTGCTCTATTTTTTTGATCAAACACAAAGTCGTGAAATTGTTTTTGTGTTACAAAATTGAAATCACTTGTTGTCATTTCCATTTTTCCTATACCATCAGATTCATAATCTATTCTTTCTACAGTCAAAATACTAGCGACCCTTTCACGACCAATTTGTTCTGGTGTTTTTTCCTGTGGTGTTTCTGCTTTAGTTGAGCTACAACCAGTTAATAATATTGTAGATACTACAAGCATCTTAATTAATTTTTTCATAATAATTTCCCTCCTGTCAATTAACAGTAACTCTCGTACTGTAATTGCATTGCTGCTAAATGTTCTATTGATTTATGATTTTCAAATAATGTAAAGAACTGTTTAACATTTCCCTTACCAAAGTTAAATACTATTTTTTTAGCGTCGCAATTATCTATAAATAAATTATATTGATAGTAATTTATTAGTCTAGTACGTAATGCGTTTTTGCTACACCCGAAAGTATTTAACATTCTACCAAACGAATATTTTCTATATAGACATTCTTCTAATGCTTCATCATTAATAAGTAATAGACTAGCACCTACATTAGCTTCTATTTCGTGTTGTGTGTGTCTATCTACGTCAGAAGAAAAATGTCTAGGGGTATCTTTAAAATGCAATAAACAATGTGTTATTTCGTGCATTAAAGTAAACACTTTTCTTTGTCGTATTCCTTGATTGTTAATGGTAATTATAAAATAATCATCTAACTTATCTGCGAAACCATCAACCATTAGTTTATTGAATTTAGGATATTTGATAATCACATTCATATTGTTTTCACAATACTCACTAATGTCATAATGTCTGATATGTGATATTGGTTTATTATAATGTTTTGCAACCTGAGAAATAAAAGGATATATTTCATCTTTTATCCTATAATACTCAGAATGTGCGATATTGAACATCTATTCACTCTCCTTTTTCTTACGCTCTAATAACATTAAGCGATACATATTTTGATATCTTTGTAATTCATTTAACATCTCTTCAGCATCTTCTTTTGAAAAACCTTCAGTATTAATTCTGAACATAGTAGGGTATTCTTTATTTTCTCTACCTAATAGATAGTCAGTAGTAACGTTAAAATAATCTGCTACTATTGTTATTTTATCTATTGAAGGTTTAATATTATTCCATCTATATAATGTATTTTTTGGAAAACCTACAGCTTCTTCAATTTGATTAAATGATACTTTTCTTTGATTTGCTAAATATTTTAACCTTTCATAAAGCATTGGTATAACAACCTTTCTAAGCCTTACAAAATATTTTTTAACAAATATGCTAAAAATCTATTGACTACATTTAACAAATATGCTAAAATTATTATTGTAAGTTAATAAATTTGTTAACAAACTAACTAAACTAATTGATTTTAAAAACGCCAGCCAAAGTGAATTTAACAATTATTTGTTAGTGTCTTTAACATACCTATATATTATCAAATATGTTAAGATATGTCAATGAAAATTAGCTAAATTTGTTAACTTACTATCTTTAAAAAAGAAAGGAGCTTGTCAATGACACCAGAGTTACAAGAGTGGATTTGTAAAGTTAGGGTTGAACTAGCGAGAAAAAATTTAACAAGAACTAAGTTAGCACATGGTATCGGAGTTTCAAAACCTGTAATTTCAGATTTACTAAATTATGGCAAGGGATCACAGAAGGTAATAAACAAAATAAATGCTTTCTTAAATATTAAATAGGAGGTATAAAATGTTAGAGACAATATGGTTAAATCCAGAACGAGCTTCTAAGATCTTTCCTAACATTGGAACTACAAAATTTAATAAGTATAAAGATGAATTTATAAAACTATGGGAACAAGATTATTACCCTAGAGAAACTTATTTAAAAGAATGTAACGGGATAGAAATTAAAGCTTTTGTTCACTATCTAGCTTGGAGAGATTATTTCCAGGATAGCAATTTAATTAACAAAGTAGAATTATTTAAAGGAGTATGGCAATGAAGCTAAAAATTAAAAAAGATAAATTACACATTATATATTGGACAATCGCTGTAGTAAGTGTATGTTTCCTTACTTTAACAAATATCGATTGGAGACAGATTGCAGGATTTTCTACTGGATTTGGTTTTTTAATTCAAGGGATCTTTGATAAAGATTTCAGTAAAAAATATTTTTAGGAGGAATGTATGAACAAGTTAAAAAAATTATTCTGTAGAAGAGGATTTGAATTAATAGACGATATGAACGGTGAATTACCTATAAAATCTACAATTCATAGTGCGGGAGTTGATTTCATAGCTAGTCAAGAAATTGTGATCCCTGCATTTAGATTTAAAGGTGAAGCAACTTTAGTACCTACTGGATTAAAAGCCTTTATGCCAAAAAATGAATGTCTATTAATATTTGCTAGAAGTAGCTTACCAGTTAACCGTGGTCTAATAATGAGTAACGGTGTAGGAGTTGTAGATTCAGATTATTATAACAATTCTAAAAACGAAGGACATATATTACTAGAGTTTAACAATTTAACAAACAAACATCTAACAATTAAAAAAGGCGAAAGAATTGGACAAGGTATTTTCTATAAAGTGCCTAAAGTAAGTTATGGAGTTAGATTAAAAGGAGATAAGCGTGGTGGAGGATTTGGAAGTACAAATAAAGAATAGTTTTAGTGAAAAACAAATGGAAATGCTAAAGCATCTAAATGATTATGGTCTTAAGGTAGAACCTTACGTAAAAGAAAAGTTTCCAACAGGATTTGAAAGTTATGAATTATTTGAAGTACTAGCAGAATATTTCTCTCACACAGCTAAACTATTAAAACAAAAGTATTTAGAAGAGGAGTGTTAGCTAATGAATATTCCTAATTTCAGAGCATACGTTGATAAAAAAATGTATAAAGTTATTGGTTGGTATGGGGATTATATCACACTAGGAAGAAAGTATGAAAGCAGATATATTCAATCAATCAATGTAAAGAAAAATGATGTGATTATCATGTATGGAAGTGATTTAAAAGACAAAAAAGGAAATGAAATATTTAGCGGAGATATCGTTAAAAATACTGATAAAGATATTGGAATAGTGAGATATAAAGACGGATCTTTTGAAGTGGATTTTAAGCAGTATATTCCAGCCCAATTAGGATTGATAAATGATGATTTAGAAATAATTGGAGATATTCATAGAAATAAAAAACTACTAGATAAGATTATTAATAACAATAAAAAAGTTATTTGTTTAAATAGCGTAGAAAAAAGGATTAATAAAAAAAGGAAAAGAACGTCTAAATAGACGTTCAGCGATTACCTATAATATATCATAATTAATCCAAAAATGCAAGATTTCAAAAGAAGAAGGTGATGTTTGTGTTATTGTTTGACGAACAGCCAATAGTATTTGATAGAACGTTAGCAAGAGAAATTGGAGATAGACCAGCTACAGTACTGCAGCGTGTTCATTATTGGATAGAAATAAATCGGAAAAATAGAGATGAAAAGGCGTATAAGGACGGACATTATTGGACTTATAAATCTATTAGAAGATGGTATGAAGAAGATTTTGATTACTTATCATTTTCTACAGTTAGAAGAACCTTTGAAGATCTAATAGCAAAAGAGTTTTTGATAACCGGAGATTATAACAAGTTCGGTGCAGACAGAACAAAATGGTATAGAGTTAATAAAGAAAAAGTAAAAGAACTTTATATAAAATTGGAAAAAGAGAAGAATAAAAAGCAGTTGTCAAATACAACAAATGCAAAAGCTCAAAATGAACCAATGCAAAAGCTCAAAATGAACAATTCTGAAATGCTCAAAATGAGCCAACCTATACATAAGAATAATATAAGAATAATTAATAATGATTATATATCATCTCATTCTAATAATATTATATATAGCGAAAAAAATGAGCTAATGGATGAGAGAGTGAATGATGAAAATAATAAAACTAATAGTCTTAAAAAGAAATACAACACACAGTATTTCAAAGACAGCTTTGGGTATTCCCGAGTCAGCATGAATAAACAAAAGGAATTAGACAAGTGGATTAAATACGCTGTTGATATTTGTTTAATGCCTCCTGATACTAGACTTCACATAGGTAAACAGAGTGTAAAAGCTAGTGAAGTAGTAGAGAGATTAACAGAGTTAAGGCATGAACATATTAATTATATTTTTTCTAGATTAAGTCAAGTTAAGTATCCTACAAACCATCAGAATTACATGTTAGCAGTCCTGTTTAATGCTAAAGAACAATACGAGAGTAGTATTTCGACATTTACAGGAGGAAAAACAAATAATATTCCTGGTAAATACGTTGTACCTGTTCCAGATTACTTGAAAGATAGGATATCAGGCAAGAGTAAAACAAAGGATGAAAGAGTAGTTACTGATGAAGATGAAGAAGCATACAAGGAAATGATGAGTGAATTAACAAAAGGAAAAGAACGCAATGATGTTTAGTGATAATTTCTAACAGGAGGTTATCAATTTGGAGTTTGTAGAACCACTTAGGACACAAGAAGAACTAGATGCAATGAATTATTATTTTAAAAGCAGGAGTGAGCGTGATTACTTACTTTACTACATGGGAATAAATGTAGCTTTTAGAATTAGTGATTTATTAGGATTAAAGGTTGGTGATGTAAGAAACAGGGATAAGATAAGAAGGCGTGAAATGAAGACTGGAAAGTTAAGAGAGATGGTTGTATTACCTAAATTAAAGCGTGTCTTAGATGAGTATTGCATGGATAAAGAAGATGAAGAATACTTGTTTAAATCGACACGATATAAGAACTCTAACAGACCAATCACAAGGACACAAGCATACAGGATATTAAAGACTGGTGCTAAAGAGTGTGGGATAAAGAATATAGGTACACATAGTTTTAGAAAGACGTTTGGTTATCATTTTTACAAAGAAAGTAAGGATGTAGTAACACTTATGAAATTATTCAATCATCATGATCCTAGTATTACATTAAGATATATCGGAATAGAACGTGATGAGATGAGTAAAGCAGTTAAAAAATGGGGTGGATTATAGACCTCATTTTAAAAATAAAATTCATTATGTAACCAATAAGGGAAACATTACATAGGTAAAAATGCAATATATTTAAAATACTGATAACAGTAAGGTTTGAAGATATTAACTAGATGTAACACTTTATAAGATATGATACATACTTATATTATAAATTAATCACTCACTCATTCATTCAAAATATAAATTAAGGAGAAGAATTAATGATTAACAACGTAGTTTTAGTAGGAAGACTAACAAGAGATTTAGAATTAAGATACACTACATCAAATAAAGCAGCTGTTAATTTTACATTAGCGGTCAATAGAAATTTTAAAAATGAAAGAGGAGAATTTCCAGCAGATTTTATAGGTTGTACTGCTTATGGGAAACAAGCGGAGAATATGGCACGATTTCTAAATAAAGGAAGTTTGATTGGTGTAGAGGGTAGAATTTCTACAAGGAATTATCAAGGGAAAGATGGAAAAACAGTATATATTACAGAAGTAATTGCAGATAAAGTTAATTTCTTGGAGAGTAAAAAACAAGGTAATAACAATCAACAAGGATATTCAGAAGCAAGCAATGTTACTGATTTCTATGATTTCAACAGCGAGTACAATCCATTTATGGAACAATAATTAATATGTTTTCTTGGGAAGGATAGAATAAAAAATGGGAAAAAAGAAAATCATTAGAAATAATTTCAGTATAACAAAGCCTGGACAGAAGAAACTGACAAAGCGAGAAGCAATAGATTTAACCATAAGTGAAATAGAAGATAGCTACACTAAAAGATTAAATACAGAAGTTAATTTAAAAGTAGCAGATTTCATTGGTGACTTTTGTTTAGCGTTAGCATGGAGCTTAAGAAATAATCATAATTATGGTGCTAAAAGAATTGAACGTACTATTAGAGAATTATTTGAAGTAGTAAGTGATACGAAAATGAAAGAAGTTGGACAGATACTATTTGATATGAGTGAGATAAAAGAACAGCTTTTAGTTGAAACTGGATTAGATATAGAACCTGTAATTGTAGAAGAAGTTAACAAACATTTAACAAGGGTAAAGGAGTTTAAGGAAAATGAATAAAGTCGTAACTATTAAAGAAATGATTGAAACTATTAAAGAAAAAATGAACTGGAGCGAAGCTATTTTAGCAATCGAGCTAGGGGTAGATTCACAGAATTTATTAGCATGGAAAAGAGGAAGAACGCCACGATCTAAAAACTATAAGAGATTAAAAGAGATATATGAAAGTTTAAGTGGAGATGATACCAAAGATGAATTATCATTGAAGTTTAAACAAACAGAAAATAATATATTAGCAGCACTTTCTGATGTGGATAAAAATTTATTAGAATTACAAAAAACGCTTAATGAAGAGCGTTGGAGTGTAGCATTTACAGAAGCAAATATTAAAGCATGGGTAAATAAAAAGAAACAGTTAGAAAATAAATTGAAAGAAATAAGAAAGGAATATGGAGAAAACAATGTATAAAAAGTCAATGTTTAAAAATGCTAAAAGAGTAGATGTTATAGAAACCACAGAAGATAAAATAGAAAGCTACATAGAAGCTTATAAAAGAGGAGAAATCATTGACCTACCTCCACTAGAAGAAAACGAAGAAATAAAAGAAATCAGTATTATAGGTGGAACAGCTATTATTTACGTTGATGACGTAGGAGGAGAATATGGCAAGAAATAAATTAATAGATCTAAATAATCATTTATTTGAAGCATTAGAAAGAATTAATGATGAAAACTTAAAAGGAGAAAGTTTACAAGAAGAAATAGCTAGAGCTAAGACTATTACAACTATAGGGAATACTATTATAACCAACGCAGATTTAGCATTGGAAGCAGAAAAATATAAAAATGAATTTGGTCGAGGAGCGTCCTTACCATTGATGATTGAAAATGCGAAATAGCGGAAGTTTTAAAAAAGGACATATCCCTTGGAATAAAGGTGTAACTGGGTACATGGGAGCTAACAGAACAAGCTTTAAAAAAGGACATACACCAGCATGTTTTAGAGAATTGTATTCCGAAAGAACAAGTGTAGATGGAATAGTTGAAATAAAAGTAGAAAGAAATAAATGGATATCTAAACATAGATTTGTTTGGGAACAGTATCATAATAGAAAAGTTCCGAAAGGCAAGGTGGTAATATTTCTAGATGGCAATAAAACTAATTTTGAGATAGATAATTTAAAACTAATATCTAGAGGAGCATTATTAATTTTAAATAGAAAATATAAACACATATTAAAAGATAAAGAATTAATGAGATCGTGTGTTGATTTAAGTGAGTTAATTTATGCGATAGGTAAAAGAAAGAAAACAGAAGAAAATGAAAACTAATATTAACGAGCTAATAAGAGAAAAAGGAATAACTAACAAAGAGTTAGCATCATTAACAGGATTACATGTTAAGACAATACGTGAAGTACGTAAGGGATTAACTGTAACAAGAAGTAGTACGTTAAGAAAGATAATGAAGGTGTTGAAGGATGAAAAATGATTTAAAAAATATTTATTACGGAGTTACACAGAAATATAAAATAGATGATAAAACTGGAGACATTACAGCAGGCACACCGTTTATTGAATTGACCTCTGATATGGACGAAGAAAAAGTATATATAAATATAAATAAGATTTCAGAAATTAGTCCTTACCTAACAGGAGCTACAATTAATATGCAAAGTTATTATACAAATGTTAAAGAAAGCTCTGAAAAAATTTTAGAATTAATTAAAAATAAATACATATAAAAAAAGGAGATTAACAATGATTAAAAGAGTAGTAAAAATAGAAACAACAAAAGAAATGATAGCGAACGACATTAACGAATTTATTAGCAACAGCGATATCGACCAACCGATATTGGAAGATAATGAACGTGTAATAGGTTATACAGTGATTGAAGACGTTGAAACATGGTATGTGTTAATTGATATTGAGGAGAGATAATATGATTAAACACGACAAATATATATTACGTGTATATTTTCATAACGGTGAAATGTTAGAAACAGAGACAACAGTAGAAGAGGTAAATAAAATTTGTGAAATTTTCACAGAAAATAAAGAGGACATTTTTTCAAGCGAGATATGTATAGTTGGAGATAATGAAATCGATATGAATGAAGTTGAGCGTATTGCATATAAAGGGATTGAGGAGGATTAAAAATGCCGAATTGGTGTGAAGGATATTTAAAAATTAGAGGTAAGAAAAAGGATCTAAAAAATTTCATAGAAAATGAAATTAGATTAGTTAAATTAAAAAGCATTCTTTCAGGACCTGAATATATTGACATAAAAATGATAGATGATTCAATGGAATGTAGTTTTAAATATAACAAATCGTATAGTGAATTCTTACATTTGAAAAATTCTAGAAGATTTTTTATAGAAAGCGAAGAAATATCAATTTTTAGTGTTTATGATGATACAGATTGTTATTTAACTTTAGAAGTTAAACAAGCGTGGGGCATTGATGTTCAAGAACTTTTAGTAGAGCATAGTAAAAATTATCATGTTGATTTTAATATATATGCTAGTGAGAGTGGTATGGAATTTGAACAATACATCACCGTTATAGATGGGGAGTTAGTGAAAGATGAAGAAAAAGAGTATAATGATTTTCATTTTGAAGCAATTAACCCTAGTTTGGGAGGATAGAAAATGAACAAACTTAATACAACACAAGAAGCTGTAGAAGAATTAAAGAATACAATAAAAACAGAAATTATAGATCCTACAGTTTTGTTTTGTAACAAATATATTAGTTTGAGAACGAAAATAATTTTATAGATTATGGCAACAATATTTATGCTTGTATTGTTGGCGTATAGTTTATATCAAGTATTTAATATGTAGAGGTGTTGTGCTAATGGAAGAACAAGTAAAAGAAATGTTAAAACAAAAAGCTGATTTTGAAAAAGAAGTGTTGAACAAGTATTATATCTTGGAGAAAGATGGATCTTGTTGGTTGACTAGCGCATATGGTCGAGGTACTGTTATTCAAAGTGTAAAACGTGGGTTAGTGTTTAAGACTGAAGATGCTGCTATTAAGTATGATAAAAAACGTCGTTTAATAAAAGATATGGAAGATTGGGCTGCAATATATAATGATGGGTGGCGTCCTAATTGGTGCAATGTTCATCAAGATAAGTATTGTGTTGAGTTAACAACATCTACCGGACACTTTTATATTGCTAGGAGAAATGCTATCAATCATATAGGGTTGCTACCTTGCTTTAAAACACATCAAATAGCAGCAGAATTTATAGCTAAGTTTGGTATGTCGATTAAAATGAATTTATTAGATTAAAGGAGAATAGCATGAATAAAGAAGAACTATTAAAACAATACGATGAAAAAGCAAAAGCGTTAAGAGATGAGTTTATAAGCAAGTTAGAAGATGATAAGAAAGAGTTTGAACTGACTTATCCAAAGGATGGAGGGGCTGTATATTTTATCCATAGAGGTGATAAGTCGATAACTAAGTCACAATTTTGGAGTGATAGCACTATAGATAAAAACTATTTTAAAATGGGTGAATACTTCAACACAGAAGATGAAGCTGAACAACATCTAAAAGAACGTAAGCTATTGTTTAAATTACAACAATGGGCGAAGATTAAAAATGACGGTTGGGAGCCTGATTGGGAAAAAGAGAATAAATACTATATTTTTTATGATTATAGTTGTTGTGAATTTGAAACTATTTCAACTGTAATTAGTAATAGCTTTAAAAAGTTACCTTACTTCAAAACACGAGAAATAGCACAAGCGTGTATTGATGAGTTCGGAGAAGAGATAAAAGAGGTGTTGTGTTAATGAAGTGGAATAAATTAGAGGTAAAGCCGTTACCTATAGAGGAACAAACAGAACATAGTTATAAAACTATGTGGGAAGGCCCTGTGCCAGAAATTAATGAAGAAGTGTTGGTAACTGTTCCATCATGCAGAGGAGGGTTTGTTGATACATATACTGACAGATGGATAGAATTTGATAACGGAGTAGGTTTTGAATATACTGATGATAATATTATTTACTGGATGGAATTTCCACAATATAACGGAGGATTAGAAGAATAAAGAGGTGTTGCATTAATGGAGAAATACTTAGAAAAAATAGAAAGAGCATTAGAGAAAATAGGCGAAGGAATGACTAAAAAATATTTTAGGACAACAATGGCTGTATTGTTGATAATATTAATAATTACATTTATTTGGTTTATGAATACTTTAAATAATTTATAGAGGAAAATAATTATGATAGAGATACAAGGTAAAGAAAATAAAGATCATATAGAATTAGATATGTTAGAACTTGCAGTAGCGTTAAGCTTACTATATCAAAAATCATATGCAAGAGATGTACCAGATTTTATAGAGGATCTACAGAAAGAAAAAATTATAGTTAAAGTTAAGGAGAAATAAATGAATTTCCTAAAGAAAATTAAGAGATATATATTCGGAGAAAGTTTAACTATAAATCAAGAAGAATTAAAAAGGTTAGCTAAATATATTTCAGAACATTCAAGTATAGAAACAATAAGTGCTAAAAATTTAAAAGTAGAAAGTTTAGAGAACAGAAAGGATAAGGAATAAAAGGCAATGATTAAAATATTAGCATTAACAATCGTAGGAGTAATGTGTGTGATAGCGTTAAGTTTTCTAATATTTATAATCAGGTATTATAGGGGTGATTTTAGTGATAAGAAATCTAGTTAAGTTTTATCCATCAGTGATGGAAGAGTTAGAAAAAGATATATCATTATCAGGAGATGATTATGATACTTACAAATATATTTATAATATGATGTTGAAAGATAAATACATAATGACACTTGATGATTTAAGCGAGTTAAAAAAACTAGGAGACTTTGATTTAGACAAACATATATATTGTTACTTACATACAATGAGTGAGAATGTTGAGTTGGTTAAGTTTGATATGGGATACTTAGACTACTTAGAAGAACTTATATCTGAGACTAGAACTAAAGGTAGCAATAAGTTTAATGTGTTACAGGTAAGAAGACTTATAGGTAAGCGTCAAGGTAATCATATTAAGAAGATATATTTTAGAAGAATAGAATATCTTCTTGGTATGCAGCTAGATAGATTCATTGATTCAGTTGTTGTAGTTGGCACTAGGATTAATGTGAGAGCAAGAGAAGAACGTAATGAAGAAATAGTTTACGCAATAGCAAGAAGATTAAGTGTTAAGTATGGTTACGGTTATGCTATTAACTTTGAAAACAAGACTATTACAATAAATAAAGAAGTCAAGTTACACTGGATTAAATCAAACATGTATCACAAGAAAGAGTGGTTGTTTGAACTTAATGGAGATATAAATACAATGTGTAAAGTAATTGATAAAATTTGTTGTCGTGAACTATTTAAAAGCGTTTAGAATATTTATATAATAATAATAAAGCTAGGTCGATCATAATATATGTGAAAGCTTCTCCAAAATAATATTTACAAGCAGTCGTTGGTTTTTCCTAGCTTTCCCAACATACTTTTAAATTAGGTGGAATGATGAATAAGAAATTTAATTATACAAGGAATGATGTTGACTATTATTTAGAAGCATATCCTAAGATAAAGAAACAACTTAATATTTATTTGAAAGATAAATTATCTGGAGATGATGAAATAAAAACTAATAATAGTAATTTCAATAATAGTAATGAGAATAATATAATAAATAAATTATCTGACTATGACTTTGAGAAAGATGACTATGCTATTAAGTGTGTAGATAGATTAGAACATAGCTTAGTAGATGTACGTGATAAGAAGATCCTTAAGTTTCGTTACACTTACAAGTTAACAGTTGAAGAGGTAGCAACAGAAGTTTGTTATCATACTAGAACTGTAGAAAGAAGATTACAAAGTCTTAAGGATAAATTGTTTTATATTTTAAACTCATAATAAAAGTTGTCGGGTTTGTCGGGTTTGTCTATGATATAATAGTAGTATGAGATTAATATAATTGAGAGATATTAAAATAAATAATATCTCTCTTTTTTTGTTGAGGTGGATATGAAGGAATGTAAACATCATAAATGTAGAACTCTTATCAGTAAGGGAACATATTGTAATAAACATAATCAATATTCAAATAAAAGCTATAACGAACAACGTAAGCATGATGAAGTTATGAAGTTCTATAAAAGCAAAGAGTGGAGAGAGGTAAGGCAACAAGCGTTGAAGCGTGACTGTTTCACTTGTGCTATGTGTGGTGGACTAGCTAACCTAGTTCATCATAAAGTAGAAGTTAGAACAGATTGGACTAGACGACTTGACCTCTCTAACCTCGAGTGTGTGTGTAAGGAGTGCCACAACAAGATTGAGCATTACAAGAAGTAGGGGTGGTTATTTCCTGGGGTATACCCCCCCGTGAAAAATTTCAGATGACCAATCTCCACAGGAGCGGGCGTCCCTCATTCGTACGCAAAATGCATTTAATTATTTTTTTCAAATAAGTAAAATTTAGAAAGGTGGTGATGATTTTGGCAAGGAAAGCAGAACCAATGTCTCTCAAGGTTTTGAGCGGAAAAAGACAGGGTGTTTCAAAGCAAAAATTAGAGGCTAGAAAACAGGTAGAATCCGAGTTAAAATTACCAAAAGATAAACTAAAGCCACCTAAGTGGTTAGGTGACTTAGCAAAGAAAGAATTTAGGTTTATTGTTGCACAAGCAGACTCTATAGATTTACTAAATAATCTAGACTTACATGTGTTAGCTATTTATTGTGACACTTACGAGAAGTACGTAGACTGTAGTCAGATTATACAACGTGATGGATTGATGACAGACCAAGGTTATAACAAAGAAACAGAACGTGAGCTTAGACGACATGGTAAATTAGTTGAAGCAGAACGAACTAAAGATTATGGACTCGGACAACATCCATTACTGATTAGACAAAAAGATTTATTTAACACACTCAAATCTCTACAATCTGAACTAGGATTGACACCAGTAGCAAGGGCGAAAATTGCTATGGATAAAGCTTATTCAGAAGCCCCAGTAGATCCTGTAAAAGAAAGGTTTGCTAATTTATAATGTTAAAAGATGCAATGAAGGAGTGGGCGAGACAAGCAGTTGATGGAGAACGAATAGCTTGTGAAAAAGAGAAATGGGCGTGTTTAAGATTTATAAAAGATTTAGAAAGAGAGGGAACTGAAGAGTTTCCTTTTATTTTTGATGATGACAAAGCTATGAATTTTCTAGAGTGGATGTCATTATTTAAACACACAAAAGGTAAACTAGCTGGACAAAATATAGATCCTGCTCCAATACAAATTTTTAACTGGTCTAATATATATGGCTGGGTTCATAAAAATACAGGTATTAGAAGATTTAGAAAGTTTTACTATCAAGTAGGACGTAAGAACGCAAAATCACAAGATGTTGCTTGTTGCTTATCTTATGAAATATCTGCCTTTGGTGAATCATCATCAGAAGCATATATAGGAGCGACTAAGCGAGACCAAGCAAACATTGTGTTTAAGGAAATCAAAGCACAGATACAAGGTAGTCAAATCAGAAACAGATTTAAAATAACACGTAGCTTAATAGAACATGAGAAAAGTAACAGTTATATTATGGCTCTTTCTCGTGACTCTGGAAAAACAGCGGACGGTTTTAACCCACAGGTAGGAGCAATGGACGAGTATCACGCACATCCAACAGATGAAATACTAGATGTAATAGAATCTGGACAAGGTGCAAGAAGTCAACCATTAATTGTAATTATTACAACAGCTGGATTTAACTTAAATAATCCATGCTATTCAACTGAATATGATTATGTTAGTAAATTATTAGATCCTAACAATCCAGTTGAAAATAATGGTTATTACGCTATGGTGTGTGAGTTAGATAAAGGCGACGATATAAAAGATGAGTCGAATTGGTTAAAAGCTAATCCAATATTAGCTAGCTATTCAGAGGGTGTAAAATTCTTACGTGAAAGATTAAAAGAAGCCCTAGATAAGCCGGAAACTATGTCTAAATTCTTAACAAAGAATATGAACATCTGGGTAAATGCTCCAGAAAATAAATATATGGACATGGGGAAATGGAAGCTTTGTGAAGTATCAGATGATGAACTAGAAGGTAAACCGTGCTTTGTTGGAGTTGACTTATCAAAGAGACTAGACTTAACAGCAGTTACTTCTATATTCGTATTAGGTGATGATAAATACGCAATAAGAAGTAAAGGCTTTATGCCGGAAGATATGTTGTTTCAACGTATGAATACAGACCGTGTTAACTACTCTCAATGGATAGAAGAAGGTTGGATTGTTAAGACACCAGGAGAAGTAATTGATTATGATTTTGTAATTGATTATATTGAGGAATTAAGAAACAAATATAGCGTTCAAGAAGTGTGTTATGACCCTTATAACGCTACTCAATGGTCTCAGACAATGGAAAAATTAGGTTATCTAATGGTTGAAATACGTCAAGGTGTACTTACACTTAATGAACCTACGAAACACTTTAGAGAATGTGTTTACGAAGGCAAAATACATCATGATGGAAACAAAGCTCTCACATGGTGTATGGGTAACGCAGTAACAAAATCAGATGCTCAAGATAACATCATGTTAGACAAGAAAAAGTCTAGCGATAGGATAGATATGGCAGCGGCTGGTATTTTCGCTTTTACACGTGCAATGTATAGCGATAATATTGGCTATGATTTAAATGAAATGATAGATAAAGGAGAATTTAGTTTCTAGTGAAAACATTATTACAAATATTAATAGGATTATTATTCTTAGCAAGCCTTGTGTCTTTTGTGTACGCAGGCTTTTTATTTTGTAAAACAATAGGTTTCACAGTGTTAGGAGTAGTCTTAATGTTGTGTAGCTATGTTTTAGAAAGACAACTTTAGCTTTGAAAGGAGGTGAGAAAAGAGGATGATATTTAGAAATAAAACACCGACAGGTGGAAATGAATTAAGTGATTTAAGAAATCCAGCAGACTGGTTTTTAAAAATATTTAATAGCAGCAGAAATACTATTAATGAAGAAAGTGCTATTAATACATCAGAGGTTTACAGCTCTGTAAAAGTATTATCTGACGACTTAGCGAAATATCCGTTGAACTTATTACAAGACGTAAACGGAACAGTGGAAAAAGCGAAAAAACATACAGCATATCCGTTGCTTAAGGACCAACCAAACAAGAACATGACTTCTTTTGAGTGGAAACACTTAGTAATGACACAGTTAAATTTGTGGGGTAACAGTTATCACTATCTAGAAATAGATAAGCGAGGACAAGTAAGAGAAATCGTGCCGTTAGATCCTAAAGAAACAAAAGTATTATATCACGCAGAAACTAACACTGTAACTTACCATACTACCTACAAAGGGAAACCAATGGTATTAAATAGTGAAGAGTTGCTACATTTTAAAAACTTGTCGATTAATGGATTAATTGGGCGTTCTCCAGTTCAAGTACTAAGGGAAAGTATTCAAGGAAACCAAAAAGGGCGTGAAATGGCTTCTAACTTATTCAAAAGAGAAGGTATTCCATTAGCAATACTTAAGTCAACACGAACACCATTAACAACTGAAAACAAAGAGACAGTTGCAGAATCATGGAAAAAACACCTTGAAAATAACAACGTTGCTATATTAAATCCGGATATAGATTATCAAAGTGTGGGAATACCACAATCTGATGCACAGTTCATTGAAACAATGAAATACAACAAGGCAGAAATAGCTAGTATTTTTAAAGTTCCTCCATATAAATATGGAGACTACAGCGGATTAACTCACTCTAACGCACTAACACAATCAATGGACTATGTGAAAAACGTTATGTTACCTTATGTAACCAATATTGAATCTGAACTAAATGCCAAGATACTAACAGAACTAGATAGAAAGCGTGGATATTATTTCAAATTCAATATGGAAGCAGAATTAAGAGCAGACCAAAAATCACGAGCAGAATTTTATGAAAAAATGCAACATGTCGGAGTTTATACAATTAATGACATATTACGTTCAGAAGATATGTCAACTATTGATACAGAGTATGGTGATATGCGATTCATGTCATTAAACTATGCTCCAGTTGACACAATTAAAGAATATCAATTATGGAAAGCAGGTGCGAAAGGTAATGAACAAGTGGAAGATGAAAGCCTTGAATGATGGAAAGGCAGAAATTTTCATCTATTCTGACATTGGATATGACTGGTGGGAAGATAAATCGACAGCACAATTATTCGCAGAAGAATTAAAAAACTTAGGTGATGTTAGTTCAATAGACCTACATATTAATTCAAATGGCGGAGATGTGTTTGACGGTCAAGCAATTCATACATTAATCAAGAATCATAAGGGATTTGTGACAGCATATATTGATGGTTTGGCTGCATCTATTGCAACAGTAATAGCAATGGGTGCTGATAAAGTAATAATGCCAAAAAATGCAATGATGATGATACATAATGCATGGACAGGATTATATGGTAATGCAAACGACTTAAGGAAAATGGCTGATGACTTAGATCATATCAATGACACAATAGTAAATACTTATCTTGCGAAAGTTAAAGATAAGACAGATGAAGCTACAATTAGAGAACTAATGAACAAAGAGAGCTGGTTAAATGCAGAAGAATGTTTTAACTTAGGTCTTTGTGATGAGGTTTCAGAGCCAGTTAAAATGGCAGCGTGCTTAACTAAAGAACAAGCATACAAATTTAAAAATGCTCCAAAAGAATTAATTAAAGAAAACTATGAATATCAAACGGAGCGAGCAAAACAATATTTAGAATTTTTGGAGGTAATCTAGATGAATGTGAATAAAAAATTAAGAGAATTAATGCAATTAAAAGCAGAGAAAGTAACGGCGGCAGAAAATGCTATTAATAATGGAGACAAGGAGTTAGCGAACTCATTAATGGAAGAAATCAAAGGATATACAGAAGAAATCAACCAAATTCAAAACTTAATTTCATTAAAACATGATGATAAAGTTGTTGATTTACATGAAGAACAAAAAGAAGAAACAGGACTAGTAGCTGTTAAAAACTATATCAAATCAGGTATTGTTAATGCAGCTGGACCACTTAAAGAATCAGAAGGAGAAAACGGTGGTTACTTAGTACCAGAAGATGTTAGAACTGCAATTAATGAGTACAGACGTTCATTCATTTCATTAAAAGATTACGTTGATGTTCGTTCAGTAGTAGTTCCATCAGGAAGTGAAGTATATGAAAAAACAACTCAATTAACTGGACTTACTGACATTACTGAACTAGGAGAAATCCAAGAAATAAACGCAGAAGTATTCGAGAGAATTAATTACAAAGTTAAAAATTTCGGAGGAATTCTACCTGTATCACGTTACTTATTACAAGACTCTCCAGAGAACTTACTTGCATACTTAGGTAAATGGTTCATGAAAAAACAAGTAGTAACAGAAAACAAAGAAATTATTGCTGTGTTAAAAACTTTAACTAAAAAAGCAATTACTAAAGTTGATGAAATCAAAGAAGCTTTCAACGTAACATTAGATCCTATCTTTTTAGATAATACAAAAGTATTAACTAACCAAGATGGTTTTAACGTGTTAGACAGTTTAAAAGATAAAAATGGAAACTATTTACTACAACCAGTAGTAACTGATCCAACAAAACGTACATTATTTGGTAAAGAAGTAATTGTATTACCTAATACACACTTACCAAACGAGACTGCTAACAAATTTCCACTATACATAGGAGATTTAAAAGAAGCTGTACGTGTATATGAATTAAATGAATTAGAAATCAAATCAACTGATGTTGGTGGTAAAGCATTCACACGTAACTCTTATGATACTCGTTTAATCACTCGTTTTGATGTGAAACCTGTAGATAAAGAAGCTGTTGCAAAATTAGAATTTGATAAGAACTTAACTCTAGTAGCTGGAGCGTAAGATTATGATTGATGTTTCAGAAACGTTGTTAAAACAATTTAAAGATAAACTGCATATCTTACATGATGATGAAGACGATAATCTAAAAAGGTTGTTGTCTTTTTCTTATTCAGTTTTGTGTGAAAAATGTGGTTTCTTTGACATTGAGAACAACGAACAAGGTAAATCATTAGTGTTTGAGCGTGCAAGATATGAATACAACGACAAATTAGAATATTTTGACATTAATTTTTTAGGAGAAATATCAAGTTTATTAATTAGATTAGAAAAAGAAAGGAGAACTGAAACAAGTGAAGATTAGAATTTTAAGAGAGTTCGCAGACATTCACACATCTCAACTATATTCAGTAGGTGATGTGTTGGAAGTTTCAGAAAAACGTTACGAAGAAATGCTTGAAAATCTATCTGAATATGGTGAAGACTTCTTAGAAAAAATTGAAGAAGCTACTACAGAAAAAGAGGTAGCAGAATATGAGACAATACAGGATTAACCAATCATATAATGATGGAATAGTAAAGTTTGTGGAATACGTCCACAAGAAAGATAAATTTAATACTAAGTTAGCAGAACATGAAGAAAAAGAAATTAGAAAGTTTTGGTTTCGTTATCTAGGTGTATCTGCTAACGAAAAGTATCAATCACTACAAGTTGATACAGAAGTAACAACAAGAATAGCAATCAGACTATTTACTAATATTAATGACTATTTGTTAAGTAAACTATTTGTGATAATTAATAACAAGAAATACACGATTGCTAGGATATATCACAACCACGTCAAAAATGAAACAGAAATATCATTAGTGGAGGTGGTTAAATAATGACAACAAAAGAACTGATTTTTAATACTATAACTGGATTAGAGTTAGACATACCATTATCTTATGGATTTAGTGACGGGGAAGAATTTCCGAAACTAGTTTATTTTCATGTTGGAACAATGGAGAAACGCTCTTCTAATAAAAAGTTTAAAAAACATCACACTTACCAACTTAATTTATTTGATGCAAAACCACATGATTTAGACAATTCAGAGATATTGAATAAACTTCAAACTGCAATAGAAGACACCACTCTAAATACAGGAGCATGGCACGAAATAATAGATGTAGATGAAGATACTAAAGAAACTCAATTCATGTATTACATGGAGATTTACTCATAATGGAAGTATTTGGATTTGATAACGCAATAGCGAAGTTTAATAAAATCGCTAGTAATACAAGTAAAGTTAATGCAGTTATAGTTAAAGAGGCAGAAGAAATAAAAGAAGATGCTAAAAGCATAGCAATCGGAAAAGGATTAAAAAAAACAGGTGCAGGGGTAGACGGGATAGTAACCAAACATAGCAACTTTGAAAGTTCTATTGGTTGGGCTGGAAGACCTAATTTACATTTGTATTTCCATGAGATTGGTTGGCACGCCGGATTTTCTAAACATACTAGTCGAAATAGGACTGGTAAACGAGAACGTAGATATAGAAAAGGGCGTGTATATAAACCACCAAATCCACATGTGAGACCTGCAGCAATGAAACATAAAGATCCTTTCGCTAGAAAAGTAAAAGAAGCACTATTAGACACTTAGGAGGAACAATAAATGACAGTAACAAAAGAAGCAGTGAGCAAAGCGTTATTAACTGGTGTAGGAGCTGGGTATTTACAAAAAGTAAAAACAGAAGCTACAAGTTCACAAGGTTTAACGTATGACGACAAAACATATGAAGTATTCGCTATTGATAAAGTAGCGTTCAAAGGACAAATTAAAGAGAAAACAGTATATCTTTCAAACATCAAAGCGAGAGATATTGTAAAATTCGCTAGTGTTGAAATGACAGTAGATATAGGATTTTTCCCTGATGGTTTCTTAGAAGAAATGTCAGGTATGACTAAATTAGCAAACGGTGCTTACGTACAAGGAGACTCTCCACGTTACAAACAGTTCCGTTGGTCTTTCCCTGTAACTGATGAAGACGGAAAAGAAATTATTTATAACTTCCCAGTATGTCAAATCGAAAGTCCAGACTTTAACGCAGAAACTGAAACAGATGAGAAAAAAGAAAACATCTCACAAGTTACAATCAAAGCTTACCCAGTCATTGGTAGTAAAAACAAATCAGTATTCAGTAAAATCGATTTACGTGAGACTGATAAATATGATCGTGAGAAATTATTATTACAAGGTTTCTATGATGCAGAAACACTTAAACAATGTCTTAAATCAGGAACAACTGATGAGACAGTAGTTGTAGCAGGATAATTTTTAAGAGCTAGCAATTTGTTAGCTCTTTATTTTTTTGGAGGATAATCAATGAGTATATTTACTAAGACAGTAAAAACATTTAAAACAGATATTTTAGGAAGAGAAATTAAATTAAAATCAAATTTAGCAGTATGGTTATATCTAGAAGCTGATTTTGGAATCAAGCAGGGAGAGTGGAATGATGTCTACTTAAAAGAAAAAAATGTAGCAACAGCTAAATTTTTAGTGTCAATTCTTAAGGCAAATGGTTATAAAACAACAATAGAAGAAGTACTAGAGAACGTAAATGATACTGAATTAGAATTATTCATCTTGAAATACCAAGAAGCTATGTATGGAGACCAAACAGCAACATTATTAGAAATGTTAGGAATTACAGATGATAGTGAAATGGGAAAGAATATTTTAAACGAAAAGGTAGAAGACCTAGTGAATATTTCAGACCATCAACTAAAACAGAAGAAAAACAAGAAGAACAAAAAAAGCAAGAAATAGATTGGGATGACTTGTTTTATCGCTGTAGAACATGGTTTGGAATGTCTAAAAAGGAGTTCATGTTTGACTATAGTTTAGAGTACATTGTGTATATGATAAACAAATATATCGAAGATAACTATAGTCAAGGTGAACAGCAACCAAAAGAAGATGAAGAAGTAAAAGAAATGAACTTTAGTAAAATGTTTTAGGAGGTAAAAATTTGTCAGGATATATGGATAAAGTCGGTGTCATACTGACAGCCGAAGGAGTGGGCAGTTTTACCTCTGCTCTTAAGCAAGGTGAAAACGCCTTAAGACAATTACAAGCAGAAGCTAGAAGAAATATAGCATCTCTTGGTAGTGGTGGAAAAGCTTATGATGTTTACAAAGCTAAAATGAATGGTTTATCTTCACAGATGAAACAATCTGCAAGTAATGTAAATTTATTAAAATCAAAATATGATGCACTTAAGCAATCAACAA
This sequence comes from uncultured Gemella sp., assembly GCF_963529685.1. Lineage (GTDB taxonomy): Bacteria > Bacillota > Bacilli > Staphylococcales > Gemellaceae > Gemella. The sequence goes on along the minus strand of NZ_CAUSAI010000008.1, from coordinate 3,243 downwards.
GCCAATTACCAAAAGAGATTGATAAGCTTACTGGCTCATTAAAACAAAAACAATCAACATTAAAAACTACAGGAACGCTGCTAGAAAGCCAAAAAGAACACTTGAAACACTTACAAAAAACGTATGGTAAGACAAGTGAAGCAGCGTTGAAATATAAAGATACAGTAGCAAACACTTCTAAAGCGTATAAAAATACAGAGAAAGAAGTGAAGGCTCTAGAAACACAAATTAAATCATTAAATGGTACGTTTAGTAGTCAACAAAGAGAATTACAAAGCTTACCAACAAAAATAGCAAATGCAGAGACTGGTTATTTCAAACTAAGAGATGCAATGCAACAAACACACACAGCGTTTAGAAATAATGGTGGGAAGCTAGCGGATGTAGCTCAACGTTTCAATGATGTGGGTGGAAGAGTTCAAGCATTTGGACAAAAGATGAGTGGATTTGGTGATGGACTATCAAAAATGACAGCTGGACTATCAACAGGAATGTATTTAGCAGGTAAAGCAGCGATAGATTTTGAGAGTAGTTTTGCTGGTGTAGTAAAAACTGTTAATGGAAGTCCGGAACAGTTAAATAGAATCAGACAAGGTTTTCTAGATTTATCAACACAAATCCCAGTAAGCGCTAATGAGTTAGCTAAGATTGGTGAAGTAGCTGGACAGTTAGGTATTAAAACTGAAAACATTCTAGATTTCACTAAAACAATAGCAGACTTAGGAGCAACTACTAACTTATCAGCAGAAGAAGGAGCAACAAGTTTAGCTCAATTCATGGCAGTTATGGGAACTAGTCAAAGTAACATTAGAAATCTTGGGTCATCAATAGTTGAGTTAGGTAATAACTTTGCTACTAACGAGAGATCTATTGTAGAAATGGCACAACGATTATCCGGAATGGGTAAACAAACTAATATGGCAGAAGCAGATGTATTAGGTTTGGCAGCTGCATTAAGTACTGTTGGTATTGAAGCAGAAGCCGGTGGTAGTGCAATGACTCAAGTTATGAACAAAATGCAAAATGCAGTAGCTTCTGGTGGAGATGGATTACAAAAATTCGCAAGTGCTGCTGGAGTAAGTGCTAATGAATTTGCCAACGCATTTAGAAATAGACCTGTAGAAGCATTACAAATGTTATTAAAAGGATTAGATGAAGTAAAAGAAAATGGTGGAAATGTCAATGAAGTATTAGCTGGATTAGGTATCACTGGTATTCGTGAAGCAGATGCAATCAAACGTTTAGCTGGTGCATTAAATGGTGATAGTGGATTAGGAAAAGCGTTAGATATTGCAAATAAAGGTTGGAAAGAAAACAACGCTTTGACTAAAGAAGCTAGTATTAGATATCAAACTAGTGCTAGTAAACTTAAAATGGCTAAGAATGAAATACAGAAAATGGCTATTGAAATGGGTTCACAATTATTACCTAAGTTGGCACAAGCTCTAACAGCCTCAAAACCATTAGTAAACTCACTAGGAAATATGATGTTGTGGTTTAGTAAACTACCAACAGCTGTACAACTAGCGACTCTAGGTTTTGGACCTTTCATGTCTGTATTAGGTAGAATGACTACTGGTATTGGTAGTGGTGTGAAAGCTATCGGAAGTTTTGTAAAATGGGTTGGTAAGATGTCAACAGCTAAGTCAGTTGGAGACATGATTAAATTATCAACATCTATAGCAGGAGTCGGAACACAAGCAGCTAAAGCAGGAAGTATGGCAACATTATTAACTAACCCTTATGTTGCGGGTGCTGCATTAATAGGAGCTGCGTTTGTCGGTGTAGGAACGGCGATTTATCGTGAAATGACTAAACATAGTCGAAATCATGAAGCCGCTATTGAGCTTACAAACGGTAAATATAAAGAATGGTATGACGCCGTGATTAAAGGTGCTGAACAATCTGGGAATTCTATTAACCATATGGGAGATGCTGTTAAACGTAACTCAGAAGCTGTGAAAAGTGAGATTAAGAAAGTTCAAGCTGCAAACACCGAGATTATGGAAAACATAAACAAGAACTTTAAAGACGGTAAATGGTACAAATTGGAGTTTGACGGGCGTTTCAGACAACAACTTAAAAAGGCATTAAGTTTATCAGACGAGGACGTTAACCAAATTTCAAGCAGTGTGCAAGTAGCAGCTAACATATTAGGGAACTCGTTAGCAAGTTTAAATAGTAAGTATTTAGAAGGTAGCAGAATCACGGCTGATTACGCTCTTGCACAGATTAAGAGTGTAAGTGATGTGACTGCTGCAACTGTTCAAAGTTTAGAACAACGTAAAGCGGCTGAGATGTCGGCGTTGGAGCAAAAGAAAGCTAACAACTTAATTAATGAAGAATTATATAGTCAGGAAAAAGAAAACATAAGCAAACATTATGACTCTATTATTAACGAAACAAAACAAGCACAAGACACAATTAACGATATTTTGTCAAGTGCCTCTAGAGAAAACAGGGTGCTTACTAAATCAGAATTAGACCAACTAGAAGAAGCTTACAAAAAAGTAGGTAAAACAGCTACAGAAGCAGCGACTGAAAGTAAGGAAGCTCAGAAGATATTACAAGAAGCGTTTGACGATACAACAGCGACAGCAAAATTGGCAGCGCTAAAACAAATGGGAATAATTGACCAAGCAAAAGAGACTTACATTAAAGGTCTTGGAAGCGCCGAGAAGAAAGTCCAAGAAATGAATAAAGCTCTTGACGAATGGGCTGCTAAAGAAGGCGGGTTCAAGACAATCGGTATTGAATATAAAGGGGGCGACATTGCTTTCAACTTCAAAAACGATTATGAACGTGCATTAGCTTTACCAGACATTAAAAAAGCTATTATGATTTCTGAGAGTCAAGGTCGCACTATTAAGATGACTATAGATGACTTGAATTTCTTAAATAGTATAGGAATACACCCTAAGAATGTTGAAATTGTAGATAATGCAAGTCAGCCGTTGGATAACGTTAACGGAAAAATAGGTCAATTCAAAGACATGGATATAGCACCTAAATCAATAATGGTGCAAGATGATGCGACACCTAATATCACAAAAGCATTCAATAACTTGTTAGATTTTGCATCACTAAATGTTCCAGACAAAAACATTAATGCAACTGACAACGCTAGTGCAGTAATTGACCAAGCTAAATTTAGCTTAGACGGATATAACGCTACAGAAACACCAGTGAAATCAATAATGGCACAAGGGAACGCAACGCCGTTTATAAATCAAGCTAAGAGTA
>NZ_CAUSAI010000007.1:0-44024 GCF_963529685.1 uncultured Gemella sp. | reverse complement strand
GAATGTAGTTGGGTTTACGCCCTGTGAGACTAGAACGTTGCCAGGCAACAGTGAGGACCTTCCTTTTGGAAGGTTCTTTTTTATATAATAAATTTCATATATTTTGATTTTCTTATCAAAATAGAGTATTATTATATAGTAATATCTTTTTGGAGGTTTGGGAATGTTTTATTTAGAAGATGAAAAAACATTAGTACTTACTAATGAAAATAAAAAAGACATATTAAATGCATTAAAATTAGTTAATTATATATCAGATGATAAGAATATTAAAGTTGCGTATATTAAAATTTTGGCTAAGGTATTAGATTTTAATAAGGCTATAGAAAATTATTATCATTCACAAAAACCGGGTTATAATGAAGTTTATCAAGAAAGAATTGATAATTTAGATAATAGCCAAGATGAATTTAAACGCATTAAAGCCAATTTAAAAGCATTGTTTGATGATAATAATTATGAAGAAAATAAAGAGATTGAATTTAATTCTATACTTTCAAGAATTGAGAGTAGAACAGCTATTCTTTTTGAAGGGGAAGAAGAGTATAATTTTAATAATTATTTAATTACTTTAATTAACGATAAGAAGTTAGAGGAATTTATTTGGCTTAATACTCTGTATAATATCTATAAAGAAGGTAAAAGTTTAAATTCAATAGTTCAAGATTATAAAAATTTAAGTGATATTGAATATTCTGATCTTTATAAAATTTATTTATTTGTTACAGATTATAATATTAATAAGTTATTATTAAAAAATGAATCTAAAATTATAAATAATGAATATCTAGAAGATTTTGAATCGTTTTTCAATTATATGTATGATTTGATTGATGATCTTAGAACGTTTGTTGCAAAAAATGATAAAAAAAATATCTTAAGTTTTACTACAAAAATTGAAAGTTATACAAATATAAGTACACCTTCTAAATCAGAGTTTCTGGAGTGTGTTTATAAGGTGTTTAATTTCTTGAGAGCTTTATATGAGAATGATAATGCTAAGTTATTATTAGATAATATTTATCCAATTTTAGTGAAATCATTTTTTGCCCCGTTAAGAAATGATGATAAAATTAAATATGATTATAATCAAGAATTTATTTATGCATTGGAATATACTCAAATTATTATAGAAGTAATGGATGATAAACATGAATAAGCTTTTTTCTATAAAAGATTTTTATTGTGTGTATAATGATTATGATATTTCGAAGCGTTTAAAAGAAATTAATCTCTTATATTTGCCACTTTTAGGAAAAGATGCTATCAGTTTGTATTTTTTTCTTGGGAACAAGATGTTAAGTGATAAGAATCTTTCTAGAAATTATTTACATTATGATATACTTGATAATTTAGCACTTACTGAAAAAAAATTTATTATTGCTAGAAAAAAATTAGAAGCGCTTGGATTATTACAAAGTTTTTATATTGACAGCGATAATGTTGGGCAGTTGGTTTATAAAATTAAAGAAGCTTTGAGTTTCAACGATTTCTTTAACACACCTGTTTTAGCTCAGTTATTAGAAAATACTCTGGGTAGTACTGAGTATAAAGAATTATTGAATTATTATTCTTTTGATAAAGTTAGTTTTAGAAGTTTTGAAGAGATAACAGCGAAATTTTCAGAAGTGTTTAGGGTTGAGAATTTAAGTGATTATAGCTTTGATTATCTTTCTGAAAAAAGTGATTCTGGGCCAAATTTTGATGAATTTTACTTTGATTTTGATAAACTTAATTTTTATTTAGCAAATAGTTACTTGTCAGATGCTATATCAGATGAAAGTGTAAAAAGTAAAATAGTCGGATTAGCTCATATTTATAAGATGAATCCACAGGATATGGCTAAAGCTATAGAAAAATCTGCTGAAGTTGCTAATGGAGGAAACAAAATTAATCTTAAGACTCTAAGTGATTTTGTTGTTCAATTAAGTGTTAATGTTAGAAAACAAGAAATTCCAACATTAGATCGTATGATTAATAAAAAGTTTTATAATGAAGATAATGGCGAATTATCTGAGGAAGATAAATTTATTAAAGAAGTAGATAACACTGATTTTATAACATATCTCAATAAGCAAAAAGGAATAGTAGTTTCTAGTATAGATGCAAAAAATATCGCTGAATTACAAGAAAAGTATAATTTTCCAAGTGGAGTCTTGAATATATTATTAGAATATTCTATAAATCAGACTGGCAAGGATTTGATTCCGCATATAAATTATATAGATAAGATTGCTAGTACTTGGAGTGGGCAAAAACTTTTAGGGGCAAGGGATGCTATAGATTATGTAAGAAATAATCGTAATTATAAAAAAAATAATAACGAAAAGACAACTAAACAGAAAAGTAATTACTCAACTGGTAAGAAAGCTAGTTATGCTCCATTTCCGGATTATTTACAAAATAGAAAGAATAATTATAGTGGAAATAAGAAAACAGAAGATAGAATTGTAACAAAAGAAGATGAAGATGCATATAATAAGATGATGCAAGAATTAAATAATAAGAGGGATGTGTAGTGAGAAAAATATCAAACATAGTATCAAGTAATACGATTGATTCGTATAAGAAGTTTATGTCTGAAAAAGTTCTTAGTGATGTAGAAATCATAAAATTTATTCGAGAAAATAATTTTACTAAAACTGATGTAGAAAATAATCTAGAAAAATTTTATCAATTTTATATATCTAAGGATACTCTGTTAAACATTGAACATAGACCAAAGTTAGTTTGCGAAAATAAAGAAGTTAATATTGTATATATAGAAACTGAGGAGTACAGAAATAAAGTAGAAAGTTTAAAAACTTCTAATAGAGTAAAAACAGAATTTATTCCTAGTAGAGTTTTAACCTATACTTTTGAAAATCTTTCTAGGAATAGAGAGAAAGGTATATTAGCTACTGAAATAATAAAAGTCTGTAAAAATATTCTTAGTAAACAAACAACAAGAGGTGTATATGTGTACGGACCAACGGGAACTGGAAAGACCTATTTAATGGGATGTATTTACAATTACTTTAAGCAAAATGGAAAGGAACCTGCAATTTTATATTATCCAGAATTTATTAGAAAGATCAAATCTAAAATTAGTAATAATAGTTATGATTTGTATATTGATTTGATAAGAAATGAGGAAATATTAATCATTGATGATATAGGAGCAGAAAATATTACTGAATTTATTCGTGACGAAGTTTTGGGGCCTATAATTAATCATAGAGAAGCAGAAAAATTACCGACTTTCTTCTCATCAAACTTGAGTATAGATGATTTATCAGAATTATTGTCTAATGGGAGAACTACAATTGATAAAACAAAGGCTTTAAGAATTGTAGAAAGAATACATTCTCTTAGTGTTTCACACTTTTTAGATGGAGAAAATGAAAGAGAATATTATAATTAAAAGCAAATAAGCACTTATAAAATTTTAAGTTTTATAAGTGCTTATTTATTTTTTTGGTAAAATATTCAAAAAAATTTATTTTTTTTTAGAAAATAGTGGAAAAAAGTGGGGAAATGTGGTAAATTATAAAGGTAAGGTGGTGAGAAGTAGTGTTTATTGGTCAATACAATAATAAAATGGATGCCAAAGGAAGGCTTAGTATTCCGATAAAGTTCAGAGATGAACTAGGTGAAAAATTTATTATTACAAGAGGACTAGACTCTTGTTTATTTGGCTATTCACTACAAGAGTGGCAAAAGGTGGAAAGTAAGATAAAGTCACTGCCTATCACTAAAAAAAATGCTCGTACTTTCCAACGTTTCTTCTTTTCTGGAGCCACTGAAGTTGAAATAGATAAACAAGGAAGAATTAATATTCCTAATGCTCTTATAGAACATGCATTTTTGGACAAAGAATGTGTTGTAAATGGTTTATCTAATAGGATTGAGATTTGGGATAAAAACCGCTGGGAAGATTTACTTGTCGAAAGTGAAGCTAGCGTAGAAGAAATAGCTGAAGAATTAGAAGATTTTGATTTTTAGGATGGATGAAAATGTTTAAACATTATAGTGTATTGTTAAATGAAGCTGTAGAAGGCTTAGATATAAAAGAAGATGGTATATATGTAGATTGTACTCTTGGTGGAGCAGGACATAGTTTAGAAATTTTAAAACGTTTAAAAAATGGAAAACTATATGCTTTCGATCAAGACAATGTAGCATTAGAAAATGCCAAAGAAAAATTAGCTGAATACAGCGATAAAGTTGTCTTTATTAAATCGAATTTCGTTAATTTGAAAGAAAAATTAGGAGAATATGGTGTAAATGAAGTTGATGGGGTACTATATGACTTAGGAGTATCATCTCCACAATTAGACACACCTGAAAGAGGTTTTAGTTATAATTATGATACAAGATTAGATATGCGTATGGACACTGATGCAAAAATTAGTGCTTATGAAGTTGTTAATAAATATAGTTATCATGATTTAGTTAAAATATTTTATCGCTATGGGGAAGAGAACTTTTCTAAACAAATTGCGAGAAATATTGAAAAGAAACGTGAAATTAAACCTATTGAAACTACTTTTGAATTAGTTGAAATTATTAAAGAATCTATCCCGGCTGCAAAAAGAAGAACTGGAGGACATCCTGCAAAAAGAGTATTTCAGGCAATTCGTATTGCAGTAAACAATGAATTATCAGTCTTTGAAGATTCTTTGGAACAAGCTATTGAAATCGTTGGAATTGGAGGGAGAATATCTGTTATTACGTTCCATTCATTAGAAGATAGAATATGTAAACAAATATTTAACTCGTATGCTAAATCAAAAGATATACCGAAAAACCTTCCTATTATGCCGGGGGAAAGTTTATCTAAATTAAAAATAATTACGAGAAAACCTATATATCCAAGTGATATTGAATTAGAAGAAAATAATAGATCTAGAAGTGCAAAATTGAGAGTTGCACAAGTTCAGACAAAATAGAGGGGGGAAGGTAATGGCGACACTAAAGGTATATAGTCGAGAATATGGAGTAAGAAAAGTACAAGAAAAAGTAAAATTTAATTTATTAGAGAAAACAGCGTATGGAATTTTTGTAGGAGTTATTTTACTTGCTAACGTAGTTATGTTAAACTATAAAGGAGAGATTTATTCACTGCGAAGCGCTCAACAAAAAAATGATATTGTGATATCAGAGAAACAAAAAAATAACAATGAACAAAAGGTAATGATAAACAATCTATCATCTTACGAAAGAGTTAAAAAAATAGCTGAGACAGTGGGAATGAAAACTCAAAAAGATAGTATAAAGGTAGTGAGATAATTGATAAAACTTTTTAAGAAAATAATAACCTTAAAGTTTTTAGAAGATAAAAAAAGTTTAGAAAGAAAAGATTATATCTCTAGGGAAAGAACAAAAATTGTATTTTTTCTAATTTTTGTTTTTTTCTTTGTATGGATATTAATCTTAAATATCGGACAAATGATGCTAATTGGGACAGTAAGGGGACATAATCTTTCTGAATTGGCAGATAAAAAATATAAAATAGATAGTAGTTTACAGCCTAATCGTGGTAAAATTTACGATAGAAATGGTAATATCCTAGCGGATAATATTGAGTCTTACAAGATTGTAGCAGTAGTATCTGATAAAGCAACAGAGGATGAGACAAATCCACGACACGTAGTAGATATTGATAAAACAGCAGATGAATTGTCTAAGTTTATTAAATTAGATAAAGATAAGATAAAAAATATACTTGGCAAACAAGGTGTATATCAAGTTGAATTTGGAACTGCCGGTAAAGATATTAGTGTTGAAGATAAGAAAAAAATAGAAGAATTAAAACTTCCTGGAATCGAATTTATTGCAACAACTAAAAGATATTATCCAAATGGAAGTATGCTTGGAAACTTCTTAGGATTTGCACAAAATTCACCGGATAGTGATTTAATTACAGGACGTTTAGGTGTAGAGAAGACTTTTGATTATTATCTAAGAGGAAAAGAAGGACATATAACTTATGCTAAAGATGCATGGGGGAAAGTTGTTTCTAATATTCCTAAAGTTGAAATAAAACCAGTTGACGGTGCCGATATATATTTAACTATTGATAAAAATATTCAAGGATTTATTGATAATACATTGAAAGATATACAAGATAAGTATGAACCAGAAAGTGCTTTTGCAATAGCGGTTAGTCCTAAAACAGGGGAAATATTGGGATTAGGGCAAACTCCGGCGTTTAATCCAAATACTCAAGAAAATTTGGCAAATGCATGGTCTAATATTTTTTATAACTCAGCTTATGAGCCAGGTTCAACACTAAAAACATTTACAATGTCGATAATGGTAGAAAATAATATATATAAACCAGATAGTTACTTTAGATCTGGTTCATATCGAGTGGAAGACGCTACAATTTCTGACTGGAATAAGATTGGTTGGGGAACAATTACTCAACGTCATGGTTTCCAACAATCTTCAAATACTTTAATGTTAACATTATTGCGTGAATTAGGGTCAGAAAAATTAAAAACTGGATTAGAGAGTTTCGGTTTTGGTAAAAGTACAAATTCATTGTATGGCAATGAATCGACAGGGGATTTAGTATTTAATAACAAAGTGTCTGCATCTACAACAGTTTTTGGTCAAGGTAGTACAGTAACAGCAATACAAATGATTCAAGCGGAAACAGCAATATTAAATGATGGGCAGATGTTAGCACCGTATTTTTTACAAAGAGTTCATGATAAAACGATTGATAAGGATGTTAATATAGGTCAAAGAACAGTAGTAGGAAATCCTATATCAAAGGGTACAGCGGATATAATGAAAGAAGAACTATATGGTGTTGTAAATGGAACATGGGCTCAAGGTGGTAAGAGATATGCTGTAGAAAATTATAGTGTTTCTGGAAAAACTGGTACTGCCCAGGTGGTTGATCCTAAAACCAGAACATATTATAAGAGTCCATATAAAGTAATGCGCTCATTTATAGGATATGCACCTAGTGAAGACCCACAAGTAATATTATATGTGGGTATGAAGTTACCTTCAAAAGACCTTGGAGCAAGCTATGCAAATGGTGCTTCAGAAATCTTTAAACCTATAATGGAAAATACACTTAATTATTTAAATGTTAAAAAGTCAAATGATGATAATACTATTCAAAGTTATCAAATGGAGAATCTTGTAGGAGAAAATGTAGAGTCGACAATTGTTAATTTACAACAAAAAACTAAAAATATAATAACAATTGGAAGTGGAACTAACGTAATTGGCCAATATCCTTCAGCTGGGAATATAATAAAACAAGGTGAGAGAGTATTTTTATTAGTCTCTGATGAAAATATTATTACACCAAACTTTACAGGATGGTCGAAAGTAGACGTACTTAACTACGCTAAATTATCTGGATTAGATATTGAAACCGAAGGGAATGGATTTGCTAAACAACAATCTATTCCGGCACAAAGATTTGTGAAAAAAGGGGAAAAGATAAAAATAAAATTTGGTTAGGAGAACGAAATGAGTAATTCAGATACAATATTTGCTATATCGTTATTAATGGTAGCATTTTTTCTAACAGTGTTAATGTTACCAAGATTAATAAAATATTTACATGAATTAAAATTTGGACAAGCAATTAGAGAAGAAGGACCACAGAGCCATATGCATAAAAAAGGAACACCTACAATGGGTGGCATATCTTTTATTATTTCAATTGTTATCTCACTTGTAATAGCGATGTTCTTAGATAGTGAAAATATGAAGTATTACTTTTTATTCATTTATACAACTATTTCATTTTCAATAATAGGCTATATAGATGATATGCTAATTGTTGTTAAGAAAAAAAATGATGGTTTAGCACCAAGAAAAAAATTAATGTTACAAATACTGTTTTCTGTAATATTTTATGTTTTAGTAACTTTTATTTATAAAGATATAAATTATATACATATCCCAGTATTTGATTACAAGCTAAATATTTCATATTTATATTTAATATTTGTAGTATTTTGGCAAACTGGTTTTTCTAATGCTGTTAATTTAACTGACGGATTAGATGGATTAGCAACAAGTGTTACAATAATCACAACTAGCACATTTGCTCTATTAGCATATAAGGAAAATAATTTTCCTGTATTAGTATTTTGTTTAACAATAGTTGGAGCACTAATAGGATTCTTATTATTCAATAGGAATCCAGCCAAAATATTTATGGGGGATACTGGTTCATTAGCACTAGGAGGAATCTTAGCTGCAATTTCAGTAATCTTACATAAAGAAATAGTATTTTTATTTATTGGTTTAGTATATATATTAGAAACTTTATCAGTAATTATTCAAGTGGCGTATTTTAAGAAAACAGGAAAAAGAATTTTTAAAATGTCACCATTACATCATCACTTTGAGTTATCAGGGTATGGTGAAGTGAAAACTGTGTATATTTTTGTTACTATAGCTGTAATTTCTTCGGTTATAGGGTATTTTATAGGGGTAATGTAAAATGATAAATTTAGATGATAAAAAAATATTAGTATTAGGATTTGCACGAAGTGGTTATTCAACAGCTAAAATCCTTAAAAAATTAGGATATGATGTTATTTTAAATGCATTTGATGATTTAAGTAATGATGCCAAATCGGCAGAATTAAAAGATTTAGGTGTGGAAATTGTTGATGGAGGACATCCGTTAGAATTACTTGAAGGTATAGACCTTATTGTAAAAAATCCGGGGATTAAATATGAAATTGAATTTTTACAAAGGGCAATCGAAAAAAATATCGATATTATAACAGAAATTGAGTTAGCAAATACGTTGTTTAATATAGACATGGTAGCAATAACTGGAACAAATGGTAAAACTACAACTACTCAGATGACTTTTGATATATTAAAAGCAGCAAAAAAAGATGTCTTTTTAGCTGGTAATATCGGATATCCATCGATAGAGGTAGCCTATAACCATCCGGACTCTTTAATAGTTACAGAAGTTTCATCATTTCAATTGCAAGGAACAAAATATTTCAAACCGACAATAGCGGCAATAACGAATCTTGGAGTAGGACACCTTGATTATCACGGAAATATAGAAAACTATAGAGATGCGAAACGAAATATTTATAAAAATCAAACAAAAGAAGATTCTTTGATTTTAAATATTAAAGAAAAAGAAAAATATGATTTAAATAAAATAAATTCAGAAGTAATTTTTTACGATACTACTGAAAATAAAGTAGCAGACGTTTTTGTGAGAGATAATATGGTAATATACAAAAATGTCGAATTGTTTGATATAACAAAAATGTCACTACCAGGAATGCATAATGTAGAAAATGCAATAAACGCAGCGTTAATATCATATTTAAAAGGAGCAAGTCCAGAGGTAATTCGTGAAGTTCTTTATAATTTTAGTGGAGTAAAACACAGATTACAATATGTAGGCGAACATAACGGAGTAAAATTTTATAACGATTCTAAAGCAACTAACCCAGTAGCAACAACTACAGCACTATCAGGATTTGAAAATAATATAATTTTAGTTTGTGGTGGGAAAGACAGGGGAATTGATTTTAAAGAACTAGTTTCGTTCTTTCCAAGAATTAAGGCGATGGTCGTTGTAGGAGAAAGTAAGGAGATATTGTATAATCTAGCCATCTCTTATGAAATAAAATGTTATAAAGCTATAAAAGTAGAAGACGCAACTATTTTAGCTAATAAGATTGCTGAAAGTGGGGATACAGTCCTATTATCTCCAGCGTGTGCGTCATGGGACCAATATAAGTGTTTTGAAGATCGTGGAGATGAATTTATAGCAACTTTCGAAAAGATTAGTCAAGAGGATTAGAAACTATGAACAAGAAGAATAAAAAGTTACTGTCTAAAATGAACAATGAAAAAAGAAGAAGTTCATTAGAAAAAATCAAAAGAAAAAAAAGAAGAGAATTTATATTTATAGTAACTTTATTTTTAATTGTAATAGCAACAATTTCTTTGTTATTTAGTAGTTATTTAAAACTTAAAAATATTGAGATTGAAGGTAATAAACAAATAGCAAATGAAGAAATCTTGGAAGCGGGAAATATCAACACTAATATCAGAACGTGGTCAATAAAAGATGAAGAAATTCAAAATAATATTAAAGCTAAATTTGAGATATTTAAATCTGTAAAAGTAGAATCTAAACTACCCTCAACGATTAAAATTAAAGTAGAAGAGTATAATTTTATTGCACAAAATAAAAAAGAAGATGGTAGTCTCGAAATAATTATGGAAAATGGAAAATCATATTCAGGAAAAGTTAGAAATAATTATAATTTACCGATATTAGAAAAATTTAATGATGATAGTACTAGATTAGAGGAAGTTTATAAAAATTTAAATAAACTAAAAGAAGAAGTACGTTTACAGATATCTGAAATAATAAATGATCAAGGTGATAATGTAATTATTTATATGAAAGATGGTCAGAAAGTAAAAGCTTTAAGAGCTAGTTTTTCAGAAAAGCTGAATTACTACGAAGAAATATCTAAATATATTAAGGACAAAAATAATACGACTTTAAATTTAATAAATGGCGCTTATTTAGAAACGCCGAAATCTGAGAAAAAAAGAACAGATAATATTAAGCTATTGTTAGCGAGACAAGCGTTGAAAGATGAGAATACTTCTAAAAAAGATAAAGAAGAAACATCAGTAGAAGAACAATCAGAGAAAAATAACAAAGCTGAAAATTCTACTACAAATCCTCAAGCAAATACTTTAAATAAAAACAAGAATAATACACAACAATCAACAAAAAATAAAAAAAATGAATAGTAAAAAAACATCCCAAATTTCTTTATTTGGGTGTTTTTTTTACTGAAAAATTACATAATATTAAAAAAGTTATAGTTTGTATTACAAATTGAAAATATTTTAATAAAATTTAATTTTTTTTGAAGTTTTGCATATTTTTTTTTCTAATTTTATGTTATAATTTAGTATGTGTAAATAAAATATGTGTGTATTTACAATTTTATTATAATAACAAAGATTTAAAAGGAAGGAGTGTTTGACTTGAGTTCACAATTGTATACTTCAATAGATCTGGGATCATCTAGTATAAAAGTGATTATAGCAGATGTAGTATATGAAAAATTGAATATATTGGGTGTTGGAGTTGTTAAGACTACATCTATTAAACGAGGAAATATTATTGATGTAGAATCTGCATCTAGAGATATTCAAAAAGCAATAGATATTGCTAAGAGTGAAGCTAATAAAGACATAAGATCATTATATGTAGCAGTTCCAAGTATACACACTCACATTAAAAAAAGTGTAGCGGAAATTAAATTTGATACAAAACACGATATTGATGGTAGAGATATCGAAGAAGTAATTGAAGAAGCAAAAATACTACCATTACCACGAGAAAGAGAAGTGGTTCAAGTAATTCCAGATTACTATCGCCTTGATGATATTGAAAATATTAGAAAGCCTAAAGGTATGACTGTTCATAATGCTTTTGAGGTGACAGGAAATAGAGTGTTAACATCTAAAACTCATCTTCATACAATCTATAAAAGTATAGAAAACTTGAGATTAGATTGTAATGAGACATTTTGTACATCTCATTCATTAGGAGAATTGCTTCTTAATGATGAAGAAAAAGATTACGGCTCAGTAATAATTGATATTGGAGCAGGTCTTACTACGGTGAGTTATTTTGAGGATGGTATACTTCAATTATCTCAATCAATTGAACTAGCAGGAGAAGACATTACAAGAACAATCTCTGATGTATTAAATGTTCCATTGAAACGAGCAGAAGAAATTAAAGTCACGCAGGGACATGCATTTTATGATTTAGCCTCACCTCAAGTAGTCATTGAATTAGATAACTTAGAATCAGATGAAGAACCATATACTCAAAAAGAACTAGCGGATTATATCGAAGAAATTGTAGAAGAAATTATTTTACGATCATTTGATGTGCTTAGAAAAGCTGGTATAAATAGAGTAAAAGGTAATGTTGTTCTAACAGGAGGAACTACATTAATGCCAGGAGTTTTAGAGTTAGCAAAAGATATGCTAAGAAAAATGAACGTCAGAATTGGTTCTCCAAAAATTATCGGTGCTAATTCGCCGGAATTATCTGTTGTAGTGGGAACACTAACAAGTAGTTACAAAATTGAATCGTTATTTGGATATCAAGTAACTGATGAAATACCAACAATTAAAAATACAAATACAACATTCGAAAATGTTTCTGGAGTTGAAGAAATTTCAGTAAATAGTTCGAAAGTTGAAACGCCAGTAATAAATGAAATCCATGCAGATGAGCATGAGGAAGAAGTTTATTACGAAGATGAGAAAAAAGATAAAGAAGAGAAAAACTTCTTTGATAAAATAACTAAAATGTATAATTCGTTTTTCGAATAATAATCAGGAGGAAATAAATAATGTTTGAAGAATTTGATCAATCAGCAGTAATTAAAGTAGTAGGTGTTGGTGGCGGTGGTGGTAACGCCGTTGACCGAATGGTAGAAAGTGGGATTCAAAACGTTGAATTTATCGCGGTGAATACAGACGCTCAAGCGTTAAAACGCTCTAAAGCAGACGTAAGAATTCAAATCGGTGAAAAATTAACTAAAGGTCTTGGAGCTGGAGCTAACCCAGAAGTAGGACGCAAAGCTGCAGAAGAAACTAAAGATAAAATTGAAGAAGCATTAGCAGGAGCGGATATGGTATTCGTTACTTCTGGTATGGGAGGAGGAACTGGTACAGGTGCAGCTCCAATCGTAGCGGGAATTGCTAAAGAATTAGGGGCATTAACAGTAGGTGTTGTTACTCGTCCATTCAACTTTGAAGGTAAAAAACGTCAAGTACAATCTACAGCAGGGATTAACTCTCTTAAAGGTGCAGTAGATACGCTTATCGTTATTCCTAACGACAGATTATTAGACATCGTTGATAAATCTACACCGATGATGCAAGCATTCGTTGAAGCTGATAACGTGTTACGTCAAGGTGTTCAAGGTATCTCTGATTTAATTAACGTATCTGGTACTGTTAACCTTGACTTTGCTGATGTTAAAGCTATTATGGCTGATCAAGGTTCAGCATTAATGGGTATCGGTGTAGCTTCAGGTGAAAACAGAGCAATCGAAGCAGCTAAAAAAGCTATTTCATCTCCATTACTAGAAACTTCAATCGTTGGAGCTAAAGGTGTATTATTAAACATCACTGGAGGACCATCATTAAGTTTATTTGAAGCACAAGCGGCTGCAAGTATCGTTCAAGAAGCTAGTGATGATGAAGTAAATATGATTTTCGGTACTGTATTTAATGAAGAATTAGAAAAAACTGATGAAATCATCGTTACGGTTATCGCTACTGGATTTGAAGAAGATGGAGTTAGTGTAGAAAGAGATATCTTAGCACAACGTCCAGCTCAACCAGAAGCTAGCTCATTCACAAGTGGATATGGTAAAAACGAAGTAGAGCAAGAAATGTACCCACGTCCAAGAAGAAGAACAAGAAGAGAAATTTAATTTAATAAAAAAGAAAATCGAGATTACTCGATTTTCTTTTTTTAATCTATTAAAATGAATTTAATTTCAAAGTTTATTACACTCTTTAGTGTATTATATATGAATGAATTATTTAATGATGAATAGCAGAATTTTAATAGTACATCTTCATCAGCATCTGCATAAAGATAATAGGTGATTTCACATTTTTCAATTTTAGGTTCTTCGCTATACCCTTTAACGCTTAGTAATGTTAAAGGATTTTTTAATACTAAATGAATTTTTCCCTCTAACTCCTCAACTTCAATATTTGATCTTTTACATGAAGAAATTACAGTATGAGCTATGCCACCTAAGATAGAAGCAGCAAAATAGTTTATACTGCTTCTGTAGTCAGAATTTATATCGAAGCTTATATCAGAAGATACTGGAATAAGATCAGTATTTGTATATAATTTAAAATTATGATTTGCCCATATTCCCCTAAAAGAGACGTCATAATTATTTGATTCATATAAATTATTCATATAGGTTCCTCAATGAATTTTTTGCTTCATTTAGACGAGCAAGTTTTTTATCAATAACATTCATAGTACTAACAGGTCTATTGGAAAATGTTGCAAAACCACAATCTGGATTAAGCCAAATTCTCTCTTTTGGTATAAACTTCATAACTTCTTTAACACGAGATATTATTTCTTCTAAAGATTCAATTTCATCTGTTCTTGGATTCATCACACCAAGGCCAAGTATACAATTTTCTCTAATTAAATCGCTACTAAATAATGAAGATATTTCACCAGCTCTTGGAGTAGAAAATTCTAATGTAAGTATATTAGGTAATGTCTCTTCAAATAATGGTAAAAGAGGAGTGTAAGGACCTGTAAGTAAGATGCTCTCATCTCTACTCCAATTACCTCTGCAGACATGAAGAGAAACCAATATACCTTTGTCTTTAGCATAAGAGATTACAGATTTTATTAATTTTGTAGCGAATTTTAATTCCTCTGTTGGATCTTTTTTCTCAGATAAAGCTGCGCACATAAAAGATCTTGTCTTACCTTCAGAAAATACCACTTCGGTTAGTACAGGTTCATCAAATTGAATAACATCTATGCCTATTTTTGCTAATGAATCAATTTCTTCTTTTAATACTTTAATTATGTCTTCTCCTAGAGAATCTTTACTATCGTAATATTGTTTTGATAGAGCAGGTAACCACATAGAACGAGTCATTAAATATGGTCCAGGTAGAGTAGTTTTAATTTTTTTAGTAGTTAATTTTTTTAGTTCAATCATTTCATCAGCTACCAGAGGTTTATTATATTTTACTTTTCCTGTACAAATTGCATTTTTTATACTAATTGCAGGAACGTCTAATATTTCTAGTATTTGTTCAAAACCTTGTTTATCTTCAATATAATCAAACATATCAGCCATACTCATCATAGAAACACCTTCTAAGCGTTCAGCAATAAAAGAAACATAATTATCACGGTTTAATTCACCATTTGTTACAATATCTATATCATTATGTTCTTGAAGATTTACCACATACTTGGTTTCTTCGTCTAATATTTGATGATAAGAGCTTAAATCAAGATTACCTTTATTTAATTTTCGTTTTGCAGTCAATAATTTCTTACTTCGAGGCATACTCCCTAGAAGTGAAGTTAAAAATGATGAATTAGTCATAATTATTCTCCGTGAAATTCACTAAAAAAGTTTAGGTATTCATTAGCTTCAGTAAGTTGTTTGAATCCTGATGTACGGCCAGAAATCCATTCTTTTAATCCTTCCATATCCATCATTTCTTTGTGGTCAGGGTTACTGTAATCCATTTTGTGTAGAACTTCTATGAATTTTTCAAATTTTGAAACTTCTAATTCAGGATGACCTGAGAATATACAGTGATCAAAGAAATCTGTTTTTGATAAAATTTTCACCTGATTTTTATCTAAAGTTCCATCTGCAATCCAAGCGTTATAGTTTAAATCTAGCATCCACGTAGCAGCTACTTCATCATTTTTTAAAGCTATTGCTGAATCAAGTTCTCCACCGACATGGTCACCATGAAGTCCGACACCGATATCGAAACGTTTTTCAGTATAATCTTTACCAAATTCTAAACCAAGTTTGTGAAGATGGTTAATAGGAATTAATCTGGCTTGTGGTGAATCAATTGCACCGAAACCTATTGTTTTATTTCTTAAGTCTTGAATAGAGTTAATGTTGCTATTAGCTTTTACTACTAAATATGAACTACGATCGCGGTCAGTATCACGCATTGAACCGTTTAGTGCAGTTCCATTTGTGCGAATATTAGTATCTAACCATGCTAGAGGTGAGTTCCAAGCAACATCAATTTCATGTGCTAATAAACCGTCTACTTGAGCTTTGTAGTCTTTATAATAAATAGGTTCGATAGGGAAGTTTTCATCTTCAAAGAATTTAGCGATAATTCCCCAAATTACAGTTACTTTTGGATCATAGATAACAGCTCCAACTTTTAATTTTGTCATAATTATATTCCTCTTTTCGTTAATTGATTTGCTAAATAAGGGGTAAGTACAATACTCGCCCCTTATATAATTATTCTAATATTATTTTTAAGGTAATTGTTGACCAGTAATTGCTTTTCCTAACCAAATTGTAAGTACGTCAACACTTGGTGCCATAATATGACTTGCGAATGCATCTCTTAAGTAGCGTTCCATATTTCCAACACGGTTATAAGCTTTACCACCACCAACACGCATACCAAGACGAGCTAATTCAATAGCAGCTTCACTAGCGAAAATTCTAGCTGATAAAATTTTTGCTAACATATCAGCATCTTTATTTAAGAAACTACGAGCAGCTTCATTCGTTCCTAAAACAGCAGCATTTGTTTGACTGTAAATTTTTGCTAGATGAATTTGAACAGTTTCAATCTCACTTAATGATTTTCCATCAGGATATTTTCTATTAGTTGTATGAGCTACTGCTTCGTCTAAAATTGCTTCGCATAGTCCACTATAAACAGCGGCAAGGCCTGTAATGAAGTAAGTGGCAACAATTGTGAATACCTGATCAACACCCGAACCAGCTTCTCCGATGCGAAGTTCTTTATTTAATTCAACGTCGTTAATTGCCATTTGACATGATACATTACCACGCATTCCAAGACCGTGCCATGTAGATGTTTTGAATTCTAGTCCTTTACTTTCAAGAGGGAATACCCAGTTATCAATTCCACCTTCAACATCAGAAGGAGTAAGTACTAAGTAGTAAGATGCAAATTCAGCAGATGTTACCATACTTTTTAGTCCATTGAAAATCACTGAGTTATCTTTGAATTCAGTTTTCACATCAGAAATGTAGAAGTGAGTACCAGTACCTAATTCGCTGTAAGCAAGTGCCATAAATTTTTCATTTTCTACGATATCTTTACAGATTTTTGATTTAAGATTATCATCTGCATAAGATAATACACAATTTAATGCAACATTGTGCATCATATAGCATAAACCAACAGTAGCACTCGATTTAGCGAAAGCACGACAAGCATCAGCATGTTCTTGCATATCTTTACCTAATCCGCCAAGTTCTGTAGGAATCATAAGTTTAAAGTATCCAGCTTTTCCTAATTCTTTAAATACTTCCTCTGGAAATCTTTCTTGTTCATCAATTTCTTTAGCAATAGGGTCAATATATTTTTTTGCAAATTCCCTAGCTTCGTTATAAAATGTTGTCATAATAATGCCTCCTAATATTAATAGAATAATACTTTCTACAAAAAATTATATAGCTAAAGTGAAAATCTGTAAATGCTTTAACTTTTGATATAATAATGACTATAATAAAATACTTTTTTAAAAATAAATTGAATTATTGTGAAAATTGCGATATAAACTGTAACCATTTTAACAAAAATATTATATTCTAGAATATAAAATAAAATTTTATTAAATGATATACATTATCAATTAAATGAAGTTAATTAGAAATGTTCTCTGGAATTTTTGAAAAATAACAATAAAATTTCAGAAAATTATTTACAAAATATAAATATTCTAGTATAATCATTACTTATATAGTTATAATATATTATAAGAAAGGATGAAGAGAATGACAGATTCTAAAATGGAAAGAAAATTACAGGCTCGTCATATCAGTATGATTGCCATAGGTGGATGTATAGGTACAGGATTATTTATGGCAAGTGGGGCAGTTGTAAGTAAGGCAGGTTCTTATGGAGCAGTTATTACTTATGCATTGATTGGAGTTATTATCTACTTTTTAATGGCTTCTATAGGAGAATTAGCAACGTTTTATCCCGTTTCTGGTTCGTTTGGAGCTTATGCAACGCGTTTTATAGATCCTGGCGTAGGATTTGGAGTTGGATGGCTATTTTGGATATTGTGGATCTTAGTAGCTAGTGTAGATATTATCACATTATCAAAAATACTACACTACTGGGAATTTTTTAGACAGTTTTCAACATTTTCTATATGTATTGTATTTTTAGTATTATTGTATTTATTAAATTTAGTAAGTGTTAAAGTCTATGGTGAAGTTGAATATTGGATAACAATAATAAAAGTAATGACTGTTATTGCATTTCTAATCGTTGGAGTAGCAATCATCTCTGGAGTAACTGGAAATAGTGATGCGGGGATTACTACATTTATAAAAAATGGAGAAAAAACAAGTAGTGCAGGGGCATTAGGATTGTTTGGAGTTCTTTCAACAGCGGCATTTTCATTTGGAGGGACAGAGGTTGTTGCAGTAACGGCTGGTGAATCACCTAATCCGAAAGAAACAATGCCAAAAGCAGTAAAACAAGTGTTCTGGAGAATCTTGATTTTCTATATTTCAACAATGGTAATAATTTCTTCAATAGTATCGGCTAATGATCCAAGATTATTAGATACTAAAAATGTTACAGCATCACCATTTACGATTGTTTTCCAAAATATAGGATTAGAAATAGCTGCAGTCATAATGAATGCGGTAATCTTAACGTCAGTTTTATCAGCAGCAAACTCAGGTATGTATGTTTCTAGTAGACAATTATTCTCATTAAGTTCACATGATTACGGTCCAAAAGTGTTCAAGAAATTAAATAGTAACTCAGTACCGGTAATATCACTTACATTTTCAGCTGTATTTATGGTATTATGTTTTGTTTTTGAAAAACTTAATCCAAGTGGTTACTATATGCTACTTTCTATGGTGGGTATTATAGTAATGATTATTTGGATGGTATCACTAATATCACAAATTCGCTTAAGAAAAGCAATCGCAAAACAAGGTAAAATAGCAGAAGAAGTGTTACCATATACAGCTAAAACAGGTGTTGTAGGGTCTTACATTGCATTAATTTCATTTGCAACTATTATTATTTTACAACTGTTTGCTGATTACGCTACGGGTGGTTTTGTACAGATGTCATATAATCTAGTGTGTCCAGCTATTGGAGTATTAATGTATTTAGTGTTTAAAATTGTAACAAGAAGAAAATTTGTAAGATTAGAAGAGATGGATATTCATCCTTATAGAGATAAATAGAAAGAAACAGATTAGCAAGGATAGCCTTGTTAATCTGTTTCTTTCTTTTACTAATAAATTATTTGAAAATTCTTTGTATAATAAATTATATTTATTGAATAATATTTAAACCCCTTTTAAACTATGGTAAATGACTGTGGTTTGTGATAAAATTGTATTTAAGTAGTTTAATGGAGATGATATTTTGAATATTGGAATTACAGGAAGTATAGCATGTGGAAAAAGTACAGTATCAAACTATTTATTAGAAAAAGGATACACAATTATTGATGCTGATAAATTAGGTCATATTGCTCTTACTAGCGAAGATGTAAAAAGAAAACTTGCTGAAAAATTTGGAGACGAAATAATAGAAAATAATGAAATAAGTCGCGAAAAATTAGGAAAGTTAGTTTTTGGTAATGAGGATAATTTGAAAATACTAAATAGTATTATTCATCCTAAAATTAAGAAATTAATTTTAAAATTACAAGATGAACATAAAGATGAACAATTCGTCTTTTTAGACATAGCACTATTATATGAAGCAAAATTTGTGGATCTTGTTGAAAGAGTAATAGTAGTCTATGTTAATGAAAAAGTTCAAATAGAAAGACTGATGAGTAGAAATTCTCTATCTAAAGAAGAGGCTCTATCTAGGATAAAAAGCCAGATGAGTGCGGAAGAAAAAGCGGCTCTTAGCGACTATTCAATAGATAATAGCGATACGATAGAGAATACTTATCAACAAATTGATGAAATATTAGAGAAGATAAAGAGAGGAGAATGGGAATAATGACTAATGTTTTAGAAATTAGTAATCTAGGTGGAGGATATAATCGTAGAAAAATTATTGACGATATAAATATACAAATACCTAAGGGGAGTATTACAGCTCTTATAGGGCTTAATGGAGCTGGGAAAAGTACGACTATTAAACATATATTAGGACTACTTAGACCGATGGAAGGTGAAATAAAAGTTAATGGTATTACAATTACTGGTGACAATGAAAAATACAGAAAGAGTATTAGTTATATACCAGAATCACCTGTTTTATACGAAGAATTAACTTTAGAAGAACATATTAATCTTACAGCTATGGCGTATGGACTAGACATGGAAGAAACTTGGCAAAGAGCTGAGAGTTTACTTAAATTATTTAAATTAAGTGATAAGAAAAAGTTTTTCCCAGTTCATTTTTCTAAAGGTATGAAGCAAAAGGTAATGATTATCTGTGCCTTTTTAGTAGAGCCAAATTTATACATTATTGATGAACCATTTTTAGGATTGGATCCAATCGCTATTAATGATTTAATTAATCTAATGTGTGAAAGAAGGGATAGCGGGGCAAGTTTACTTATGTCTACTCATATTCTGGCTACTGCTGAGAAGTATTGTGATAATTTTGTTATTATTCACGAAGGAAAAATCTTAGCGAGTGGGAATTTGGAACAATTGAGAGCCGAATTTAATATGGCAGGTGCGTCTTTAGATGAAATTTATTTATCATTAACGGTGCGAGATAAGAATGAGTAATATAGAATATATATTTTCTGATAGACGCAAAAAGGAGCAAGAGCTTAAATTGACATATAGTAAGTACATTTTCAATTCGCACCTTATAATGTTTCTTATTATAGTTTTAGGAGCTGCACTTATAAATTACTCGAAATGGCTAGCTGTTGCGAGTAAGTTTGAACTTTATTCAGTATTTATAGCAGCAACACTTGCTTTTAGCTATTATTTAGTAAGTACTAAGGTTAAGACATATATTAAAGAAGCGGACTCAGTATTTTTACTACCATTAGAAAAGTACTATAAGAAAATAGGAGCAAAAACTGTTATGAGTCTTATTACAACTCATATTATTGCAGTTATTATCTTTTATTTCGCTACAAAACCGATTACTAATATAATAGGTAGCATTAATAAACTAGGAATTTGTTTATTGTTAATGATAATAATACTAAACAATTTGCTAAAATATTTCCAAGTTATTCATTATACAGAGCTAGTATGGATTAAAATTATACAGTTTATAGTTGTTTTTGTGCAAATATTAGTAGTGTTCATCGTTAATACGTACATTCTTATATTTGACATGATTGGGGTAATGGCATTAGCATATTGTACATACTACATTTTTAAAAATGCGACTAATAAAGCAAGTTTAGAAGATCAAGAGAAGTTTGTTGTAAAATGGAATGAAGCGGCAGAATATGATAAACACCGTATGGAAAGCTATTTAAAACTTGTTAATATGTTTGTTGATGTACCTTTAAGTGGTGTAAAAGTTGCTAGAAGGAAATATTTTGATGTGCTATTACCAAAGGTAACTAAAGAAAACTTTACAAAAGAAAATAGCTTTAAATACTATTACTATAGAGTATTTTTAAGACAAGAGAATACAGTTTACCTAGCATTAAGACTGATGTTACTTGCAGTTTTAGTAATTTTTAGTTTTAAAAATACATACGTAAGTGCAATAGCGATTATATCGTATAGCTATTTAACAATTATTCAACTGGTTCCTTTATATAAACAAATGAGTAATAATATTTGGCATAGTATTTTGCCAGTTGCTGAAAGTATTAAGGTAGGAAGTTTTAAAAAAATGTTGTCTATTGTAATTCTGATAACAACATTTATTTTAACAATAATATCTATTTGCTTAAATAGCTTTGAAGTGATGAGTTTTGTTACTAATTTTGGAGCATTTATATTAGCTAATATAATAGCTAAGGTATTTATTGGAAAAGTAAAATAGAAGGATATAAGTATGAAAAATATAGCAATAATCGGTGGGGATTTATCCGGGATAAGCTGTGCTTATTTTCTTGATAAGTTTTCGGGGATAAACTCAAAGAAGTTTAATATTGATCTAATTGAAAGGGATTTAGAGTTTTCAAATGACAAGTTCGGAAAATTTCAATATGGTCAAGAAATCTATGACTATGGATGGCATAATTCGATTAGTGAACAGGGTGTTTTATTCTATTTAATGATAGAGTTAGGCCTACATAGATATCTAATAAAAAGTGGTATAACTAAGAAAGTTTTTTATACAAAAGAAGGAATAAAATATCTTCCGGAGAAAATGCTTTATGGTGTTCCATTAGATAAACGAGAATTAGTTCTTTCTGATTTATTTACTTTTAAAGAAAAGTTATCTATTTTATACAATATGTATAATACAATGGAAGATGAAGATATCAAAGAACTAACAGTAGAAGAATTTTTCAAGACAATTATAAATGAAAAAATATATGATAAATTGATA
Source organism: uncultured Gemella sp. (assembly GCF_963529685.1). Taxonomy (GTDB): domain Bacteria; phylum Bacillota; class Bacilli; order Staphylococcales; family Gemellaceae; genus Gemella. Next base: position 21,734 of record NZ_CAUSAI010000007.1, on the reverse strand, counting down.
GAACCATTGTTGACAAGCCACTATGGGAGTGATGTATCAGAGCAAAGTATGGTAAGCTTAATGCCGGAGTTATCATTTTTAACTATTCAAAAAGAAGATATCAATAAAATACTAGAAGACATGTACAATCGGAAAGTTATTGATAATATAACAGTTGGAGCTGAATATAGATTGAAATTCACATTGAAATCATTTATAGAAACACTAGAATCTAACTTTTCAGATAAAGTATTTTTAGAGTTGAATCGTAAAATTGAGAAAATTGAAAAAAGGGATGATAAATACTTAGTGCACTCAAATGGTAGTATTTACTACTATGATTATATAATACTTACGCTAAATCAGAAGAATTTTTTATCATGGTTTAATGACGACGAAAAAATTAATGATTTTTACTCAAATATGAAGTATGTATCTAATATCGTTGCTACATTTATTTATAAAAGAGATGACTTGCATATAAATAGGGAAATAGGAGAAATTATTTTTCAGAAAGAAGAAAGTGAATATATTACGAAGTTAGAATATGTTAGTAATAAGTGGATCGATATTAAGATGAGTGGAATACAGATTGTTAGAGCTTATATTAGTAGAGAAGATGCAATTGAGAAATTAATAGATAAAAGCGATGATGAAATCAAAAAAATAATTGAAAAAGAAATCGAAAAAGTCCATGGTTTAGTTGGAAATATTAATAAATATTATATTAGCAAAATTAGAGATAATTATAGATTTTGTAGTAAAGAATATAATAAAAACATAAATGAGTTTGAGAATTATCTAAAGGAAGCATATCCTAATGTATATATAATAGGAAAATCAAAAAAAGGAACAACATTAGAAAATACAGTATTAGAAGCTAAAGAAACAGCTAAAGAGATACTAGAAAATATAAGATAAGAAGGAACGTACAAAGTACGGGGTGAAAAAATGAAATTTTTTACAAATAAAAGTACAGGTGTAAAAGTAACACCAGTATTCGAAGATGAAAACTATGATAGTAAATTATTACAATATACTAAAGAAAAAAAACTATTCTCTGGAAAATTTAAAGAAGTATATGCAAACCTTCCATTTGATGGGGAAAAAGAAATTTTTTTAGGATTTGGGAAAAAAGAAGAGTTAGTAGAAGACAAAGTACGAGAGGTGTTCTTTAAACTAGTAAAAGTACTAGAGAAAAATAAAGAACTAGAAGTTTATGTAACTTTACCGACGGTTGAAAATATTCTAACTGAAAAATTTGTAAATGCGGCAGTAGAAGGTGCATTACATGCTACTTATAAATTTGATAAATATAAATCAGATAGAAAAGAATTCCCAGAAATCACAATTAACTTATCAACAGAAGAGAAGTTAGATAATTTAGAAGCGGTAGTAAATGAAGCTTGCGATATTATGAGTGGAGTATTCTTCTCGCGTGATTTAGTAAATGAAAGAGCAGAGTATTTATACCCAGAAACACTTGCGAATATTGCTGATAAAGAATTATCAGCTCTAGGTGTTGAAGTAGAGGTATATGATGAAAAACAATGTGAAGAATTAGGATTAAAAGGCTTATTAGCAGTAGGTCGTGGTTCTGATAGGAAACCTAGATTTATCGTTATGAAATACCTAAATAATCCCGATGAAAGTGAAGTAGTTGGCTTAGTAGGTAAGGGAGTAACCTATGATTCTGGAGGTTATTCAATAAAACCAACAGCTAATAGTATGGACATTATGCACTGTGACATGGGTGGAGCAGGGACTGTAATTGGAACTATGAAATTAGTTGCGACTAGAAAGTTAAAAACTAATGTAATTGCAGTTGTAGGGGCATGTGAAAATATGATTGCTGGTGGATCGTATAAACCGGGTGATGTTATTTCAACTTTATCCGGGAAAACAGTAGAAGTTTTGAATACAGATGCGGAAGGTCGTATTACTTTAGCTGATTCTGTATATTACGTAACTGAAAAATTGAAAGTTAGTAAAGTTATTGATTTAGCTACACTAACAGGAGCATGTTTAGTAGCATTAGGAGAATTTTATACGGGAGCAGTAACGAACAACCAAGAATTTTATAATGAATTAAGTACTGCCGCAAAAGAAGCTGGAGAAAGAGTATGGCAAATGCCAGCAGATGATAGTTTTAGGAAATTAAACAAATCATCGATAGCTGATGTAAAAAATACAGGAGGAAGACTTGGCGGAACCATAACTGCAGGATTATTTATTGAAAACTTTGTAGCTAATAATGTACCATGGATTCATTTAGATATAGCAGGAACAGCATATCTATCTAAACCAGAAAGGTACTTACCAAAAGGTGCAACAGGAGTACATGTTAAAACATTATACAACTTGTTAAATAAATAGATGTAAATAATCAAGGAAGAACTCGCTGACGGTTTTAGTAGTTGGGTTCTTTCTTGCTTGTAATAAGTGATATACAAGGATTTAGCAGTGAATTAAAAATTTTAAAAAAAAATATCAAAAATAATAAATTTTCTCTTGACAAGTAAATACTAAGGGTGTAAAATAAATAACAATAAAACAAAACCTTAGAAAAGAATAGTAATTTGGTAAAAAATTTTTAGCGAGCTAACGTTGGTGTGAGGTTAGTAATTTTTCTAGATGAACGCACTTTTTAGGCAATTATTAAATAATTGGTAACTCTGCCTTAAAGAGATTGAGTGGGTATGCTAAATACCAAGAAAAGTGGCAACGCGGAATTGATTTCGTCTTTTCATAGTTTCTTAGGAAACTATGAAAAGACTTTTTTATTTACCTCGTGCAATTATACAGACCATGGACTGTATGTTTCTAAATTTTAGTATATCAAAAAGAGTGGCACCGCGAAATTTCGTCTCTTTGTGGCTATATTATTAGCTACAAAGAGATTTTTTATTTATAATTCGTTCTTTTCTATGAATACAATAAAGAAAAAGGAGATAAGACAATGAAAAAATTATTATTATTCATTACATCAATCATCACAGTATTTACATTAACAGCGTGCTCAAGCAGTAGCACAAAAACAAAATCACAGGAACTTAAAGACAAAGGTAAAATTGTTTTAGGAGTATCACCAGACTATCCACCATATGAGTTTTTAACTACAGAAAATGGAAATAAAAAAGTTGTGGGTGCTGATATTTATTTAGCAGAACAAGTAGCTAAAAAATTAGGTGTTCAAGTTGAAATTCAAGAAATGGCTTTTGATTCATTAATCGCAGCTTTAAATGCTAACAAAGTTGACATGGTAATTTCAGGAGTTAACCCAACAGAGGAAAGAAAAAAAGCAGTTGATTTTTCAGATGTTTACTATACAAGTAAAGGAATTTTTGTTGTTAATAAAGACAGTGAAGAAATTAAATCAGTAGCTGACCTTAAAAATAAAAAAATTGGTGTTCAAAAAGGTTCAACTTATGAAACTTATGCAAAAGAACAACTAAAAATTGATGAGAAAAATATCCAAGCTTTAACAGACGTACCAAGTTTACTACAAGACTTAAAAAATAAAAAAATAGATGTAGTATTAATTCCAGATGACGTTGCAAAAATCGCTATGAATAAATATACTGATATTAAAATTAGTAAATTCACTGCAGAAAATGATCCAGAAGCAACAGGTATGGCAATTGCGTTCAAAAAAGGAAAAGATAATAGTAACAAAGAATTACTAGAAAAAGTTAACGCAGTAATCAAAGAAATTCAAGAACAAAAAGCTTTTGAAAAAGAACTTGATAAATATGCTAAGATTGCTGCACAAAGCGAATAAAAGAGAGGTATAAAATAGAATGTTTGATTTTCTTCCAAATTATTACACGACGTATTTAGAAGCTACAGTAACAACTTTAAAAGTTTCACTTATAGCTTTACTAGTAGGATTAATACTTGGAATTGTAATATGTTTAGCAAAAATTAGTACTATTAAAGTATTCAATATAATAGCAGCGATATATGTAGAAGTAATTAGAAATACACCGATATTAGTGCAAATTATGATTATCTACTTTGCATTACCAGAAATTGGCATTTCGTTTACACCATTTATGTCAGCGATAATTGCTCTTTCAATTAACTCAGGAGCATATGTAAGTGAAATATTCCGTTCTGGAATATTGGCGATTGACAAAGGTCAAATGGAAGCGGGGCGTTCTTTAGGACTTAGCTATTTCCAAACTATGAAATTAATCATCTTACCACAGGCACTAAAAAATAGTTTACCTGCATTAGGTAATGAGTTTATTTCATTGGTAAAAGAATCTTCAATAGTATACTTTGTAGGGGTAGCAGATATCATGTTTACAGCGAACACTGTAAAAAATGCTACATACCAAACATTTGGTCCATACTTAGTAGCTGCTGCAATATATTTTATAATTACATCAATATTATCACTATTGGTAAAACGTTTAGAGAAAAAATTAATGAAGTAGGTGAACAAATTGTTATTAGAAATAAAAGATTTACATAAAAAATTCGGAAAATTAGAAGTACTAAAAGGTGTAAATATCAGTGTCGAAAAAGGGGAGAAAATCGCAATTCTAGGTTCAAGTGGTAGTGGAAAAAGTACAGCATTACGTTGTGTAAACTTATTAGAAACACCTACAAGTGGACAAATCTTATATAATGGGGAAGATATTACTAAACAAAATATCAATAAATATAGAAAAAAAGTAGGAATGGTATTCCAAAACTTTAATCTATTCCCTAATATGAGTGTATTAGAAAATATTATACTTGCTCCAAAAACGTTCGGTGATGATACTGCTGAAAACATAGAGAAAAAGGCAGTTGAGTTATTAAGACGTGTTGGATTAGAGGACAAAAAGGATGTTTATCCAAATAGTCTTTCAGGAGGACAAAAACAACGTGTAGCTATTGCACGTGCCTTAGCTAACTCACCAGAAGTATTACTATTCGATGAACCTACTAGTGCATTAGATCCAGAAATGGTAAAAGAAGTACTAGATGTAATTAAAGAACTTTCAGAAGAAGGATTAACTATGCTAATAGTTACTCACGAAATGAATTTCGCAAAAGAAGTTGCGGATAAAGTAATATTTATGGATGGGGGAGTAGTTTTAGAACAAGGAACTCCATCGGAAATATTTGATAATCCAAAAGAAGAAAGAACAAAAGAATTCTTCTCAAAAATATTATAATATAGAATATATCACTAAGGAATTAAGTACATTTCTTAGTGATATTTTTTTGTATGAATATGGTTTTATAGATATGTAAAGAGAAGCTCAATAGAAAAAATAGTAGCGTTCTAACTATCTGTGTAAACGTTTCACTTTATGTTAACTATATGATAAAATATAGGGTATATAGTTGTGAATTTGTGCTGTTATTTTAGATGTAAAATAAGGAGGATCAATTATGAATGTATTAGATAGTTTTGTGAGTTGGAGTTTAACTCCTATATTTCTTATATTTTTTAATATAAAAGTCGCAGGAGATAGACATTTTAAAATCTGTTCAGTATCGTTGATATTTGTGATTTTTTTAAGATTTTTCTTTTTTGATTACCATGATTTCCCAATAACAAAAATGATATATCTGTTTTTAATGCTATATGCTTTACAATTATTATTAGAGTGGAAATGGCTATTAAAAATAATGGGAGTAATTCCTGAAGATGAATAATAATATGTAGTGATTTAAAATTCGTATTTCTTAGAAATCACTCTTTAAATCGCTATTTTATAATTAAATTCAAAAATGATTTAGAAAAAAATTGATTAATAAACTAAGGTTTCATATGAGAAATTATTTACTAAAATCGTATTTTAACGAAAAAAATAAACTTATATCGTTCGTTTCTTCGATTCAGAAGAATATGTAAATTTAACATTTCCTTCTATAAATATAGTTTTTATCCGTTAATTAGTTACAAGCAACATCTCAAAAGTAGTAAAAAATGAACTTTACACAAAAAACTCTTGACAATTATATTTTTAAAGTATATTATTATATTGTGCTTAGGCATTAATAAAAAACTAAGGAGAATTTTCTATATATGTTAGAACGTCTTTTTAAATTAAGAGAAAATAATACAGATGCTAGAACTGAAGTTGTTTCTGGATTAATCACATTTTTCTCAATGAGCTATATTTTAGTAGTAAATCCAGCTGTATTATCAGCATCGGGTGTGCCATTAGATAGAGTATTTACAGCGACTATCATCGCAATATTAGTTGGTACTTTAATAATGGCATTAGCAGCGAATTATCCAATAGTAGTAGCACCGGGTATGGGTATTAACTCATATTTTGCAACATTAGCGGCTACATCAGGATATAACTATAAAACATTATTGGCTACGTGTTTTTTAGGAGCACTTATTTTTGTAATTTTATCAGCAACAAAATTTAGAGAAAGTTTAATTGATTCGATTCCTAATAATTTAAGATACGGAATTTCAGCTGCAATCGGACTATTTATCGCATTCTTAGGATTGAAAAACTCAGCATTAATAGTAGCGAATCCTCATACGATTCTTTCACTAGGTGATTTAAAAAATCCAGTAGCTTATATGACAATTTTAGGTATCTTTATAATACTTGTTTTATTGGCACTAGAGGTAAAAGGAGCTATCTTCATAGGAATGGCAGCAGTTGCTGTAGTTTCATACTTCACAGGAATGTTAAAAGTAGATAAAGTATTTGGAATTCCTCATATGGATTTGAGCTTATTATATAATCCAGTAACAGAAAGTATCAATGCATTACAATTAGGTTTATATGGAATAGTCTTTACTTTCCTAATGGTTACATTATTCGATACTACAGGAACAATGGTTGCTGTAACTACTCAAGCCGGATTAGTGAAAAATGGTAAAATGGAAAAAGCAAAAGAAGCATTATTGGCTGATTCATTTGCATCATTAGCAGGATCTTTATTCGGAAGTACACCAACTTCTGCATACATAGAATCATCTGCAGGGGTTGCTAATGGTGGACGTACTGGTCTTACAGCACTAACAACAAGTTTCTTTGTAGTAATATCAATTTTCTTATTCCCTCTAGCTAGTAGCTTGGCATCAGTTCCTGCGATTACATCACCAGCATTAATAATCATTGGATCATTTATGATGGAAAGTATTGCAAAAATCGAGTGGAACGATATTACAGAAGCATTTCCAGCATTCGTAACAATTGTAGGTATTCCTCTTACAGGATCAATTAATGACGGTATCGCATTTGGATTTATATTCTATGTAGTCCTAAAATTATCTAAAAAACAATGGAAAGATATTCATCCACTAATGTACGTATTTGCGATACTTTTCGTAATACAATTGCTATGGTTGCATGTTTAAAATAAAAATCATATAAAAATACAAGTTGAGTTTGAAAATTACTTCAAACTCAATTTTTTTACATATGAGGAATATTGTCAGTTAATTCCAAAGAAAGTTAAATAACTTTTGTAAGTTTTTTAAAAAAAGTGTTTGCCTTTTTTGAGAAGTTGTAGTATTATAGGTATATTACAAAAAAATGAAAGGAAATTTTTATTATGAAAAAAGGTTTATTGACCGGATTGTTATTATTTGGTATCTTTTTTGGTGCTGGAAACTTAATCTTTCCACCAGCACTAGGAGTAAGTGCAGGAGGAAACTTTTGGCCAGCTATTTTAGGGTTTGTAGTTTCTGGAGTAGGTATAGCTATTGTTACACTAATAGTTGGTGCACTTAATCCAAATGGTTATGGAGCAGAGATGGATGAGAAAATTTCACCATTATTCTCAATTACATACTTAGTTTTACTTTATTTATCAATTGGACCACTTTTTGCGATTCCAAGAACTGCAGCAACTGCATTTGATATTGGAGTAGCACCAGTTGTAGCTGGAAGTAGTTTACCGTGGTTATTAATTTTTACAGTTATTTATTTTGTGTGTGCGTTTTTATTAGCGGTAAATCCAACTAAGATTTTAAATAGTGTAGGTAAAATTTTAACACCTATTTTTGCTTTATTAATCGTAGTTTTAGTAATCTTAGGAGTATCTAAATTCAACTCAACAGGAACAGCAGCTAAAACATATGCTACTAGTGGATTAGCATTCGGTACAGGATTTATCGAAGGATATAACACTCTTGATGCTCTTGCTTCAGTAGCATTCTGTATTATTGCAATGAGCGCTTTAAAACAACTTGGCTTTAAAGATAAAAAAGAGTTCTTATCTAGTGTTTGGGTTGCTGGTATTGCAACAGGAATTGGATTCAGTGTTCTATATGTTGGTTTAGGATTACTAGGTAATAGATTTGCAGTACCTGCAGAAGTATTAGCTAATGCTAAAGTTAACAAAGGAGCTTATGTATTATCAGAGTCAGCTCGATTAATATTTGGTAACTTTGGTAGTGTATTCTTAGGAATAATGGTAATTCTTACATGTTTCACTACAACAGTAGGCTTAATCGTTGCGACTTCAGAATTCTTTAACGAAAAATTCCCACAATTTTCATACAAAGTGTATGCTGTTATCTTCACAATTGTAGGTTTTGCTATTGCAAACGTAGGGTTACAAAGTGTTATCCAATTCTCAGTACCAATGTTATTATTCTTATACCCAATCACAATCGCATTAGTATTAATCGTTATCGTTAACAAATACGTTGCATTGTCAAAATTAGGTATGCAATTAACTATGGCAGTAGTAACACTAATTTCTATTCTTTCTGTAGTAGGAAGCACATTTAAAGTAGCTACACTTAGCGCTTTAATCGCAAAACTTCCACTAGCAGCACAAAGTTTAGAGTGGTTAGTACCTGCAGTAGTATGCTTAGTAGTGGCTGCTGTATTACCAAATAGACAAAAAGGTAAAGTTTACGACTTTAGTGAACTATAATTTAAAAATTAAGAGAAATTAAAAAGCATTAGCTCAAAACACAGAGCTAATGCTTTTTACTATATTATTTTTTTAATCTCATCTAGCAAGAACATCTCTACATTTAATGAAGTAGTGAATTTCTCAAGATCAGTTATTTTATCCTTATCGATAGTATTCGTTATTTTATATGCTCTAATAAGTTGATTTTTTGGTGTGTTTTCAGCGGAGATAAACTCCACTATATCAGATTTATAACCAAATGCTTCAAGTACTTCGCTACGAACAGAATCTGTAAGTAATGTCGAGAATTTTTCTTTAATTATACCGTGTTTAAGCATAAAGGGAAGAAAGTCAGCGTTAAGTTGACTATTAACCTCTTTTTGACAACAAGGTACAGCAAAAAATACTTTTGCTTTCCAACTTAGAGCTTTTAGAATAGCTATATCAGTTGCAGTATTACATGCATGTAAACTAATAACCATATCTATTTCATCTTTATTTTCATAGTCGATAACGTCGCCGTAAATAAAGCTAAGATTAGAAAAATTAAGTTTTTCAGCTATATTATTACAATGTTCAATAACTTCTTTTTTAAGATCTATTCCAATAATCTTTACATTCATATTAAGAACTTCAGTTAAATAATAATAGGTAGAAAATGTTAAGTAACTTTTACCACTACCAAAATCTAGAATCGTAATCTGTTTATTAGAATCTAATTGAGTAGTAGCTTGTTTAATAAATTCAAGATATTTATTTATCTGCTTGAATTTATTATACTTGCTCTTTATGACCTTACCATCATTATTTTGAATGCCTAGCTCTACTAAGAATGAATATTTTTGTTTTTCGTCTAAGAAATAGTCTTTTTTCTTATTATGTTCAAATGAAATAGCCTTAGTAGCTGTTTTCTTTCTATTCACGCTTATTTTGAATTTTTTTGATACTTTTATATTTATATTTTCATCAACAGTTACGATATTTATATCTTTTGCTAATTCAAAAAGTTCTATGATTTCTTTTTCAATATTTTCTGAATCAGTAGTAACCATGTTTGTGTGCTTTATTATTCTCTTATAACGATATTCTAATTGTAGGTTGATATTATTTTTAATATTAACTAATTTTCCAATGACTTTGTCCAGTTCTAACTCCTTATTACGAATATTAGAAAAAGTAATTTTATTAATATTATTATTTGCAATATGAGTTAGTATTTCAGAAATAATTGCGTGTTTCATTGTAACTCCTTAAAATTTTCTTTTAAATGATTTCTTATATATATTACACTAGATTTTATTAATTCGCAACATAAGAGGAGTAATATTAAATATAAAGTCTGTATTTTAATAATATTTTAAAATTAATTGTGAGAAAAGTGTAGTATAAGGAAATTTATTGCTGTTGTTGGTTGAGTATTAATAGTATGCGTGGTATAATTTAGTAGTTAGAAAACTAAGAAAAAGGTAGCTAGTATGAATATTTTAGATATTATTGATAATATAAAAATAAAAACTATTTATGGAAATCTGCCAAAAAGTGTGAATAGTATATCTCAAGATTCTAGAAAAGTAGGAGAAGGAGATGTGTTTGTCGCTATTAAAGGATACACTGTAGATGGCCATAATTATATAGAAAAAGTAATAGAACAAGGTGCATCTTTAGTTATAGCTAGTCGTTTTGAAAATTATAATGTAGAAAACTGTGCTGTTATTGTTGTAAAAGAACATGAGATTGAAAAAATCGCTAGTATGATCGCGAAGAAAATTAATGAAGGTACTAATGTACATACAGTAGCGGTAACTGGAACAAATGGAAAAACTAGTATTTCAACATTGGTTCACAATATGTTACGTATACTAGGTGAAAGTAGTGCATACATAGGAACAAATGGTTTTGGGAAAAATGATAGTGAACCACTTTATTTCGGGAATACAACACCTGATGTGGTAACTCTACACAATCAAATTGGAGAGCTACGTAAAGAAAAAATAGGTAACCTTGCATTTGAAGCATCATCACATGCGATGGCATTAGGTCGTATTTATAATGTAAATATCGATGTAGCGATATTTACGAATCTTACACATGAACATTTAGATTTTCATGGAGATATGCAAACATATGCTTATGACAAGAGTTTACTATTTTCAACATTAGGAAACAACTTATCAGAAGCAAGATATGGCGTTTTAAACAAAGATGATAGTTATTATAACATTATTTCAAAATGTTTATATCAACAAGAAATAAATTACTCTATCAAAGATAATACATCGGATTTTTATGCTTATAACATCAAACAATTTAAAGGAGATAAAATATATAAAACAAGCTTCACTCTAAAATCTCCAGAAGGTGTATTTGAATGTACTACCAATTATATTGGAGACTTTATGGTAAGTAATGTTCTTGCAGCACTTATAGCTGTATGGTTAAAAGGCTATAGCGTAGAACAACTAGTTGGAATTTTACCTGAACTTGGAGCTTTATATGGACGTATGGAAATTTTAGGAGATGACTTGCCGATTGATATAATAAGTGATTTTGCACATACACCAGATGGTTATGAAAAATTACTAGAAGCAACTCGTGAAATAAGAAAAGGAAAACGCACCCTTCTTGTTACTGGAATGGGAGGCGGACGCGATATTTCAAAAGGACCATTAATAGGTGAAATTATCTCAGAAGCTGACTATGTTGTCATAACAACTGATAGTCCACGCGATGAAGACGTAGAAATTCTAATGGGGTCTATTGAAAAAGGTATGACACATAAAAACTATGAAAAAGTATGGTTTAGAACTGATGCTGTTAAACGCATAATTGAGTTAGCAGAACCAGGAGATGTTGTAATATTAGCTTCAAAAGGACGTGAAGATTATGAAATTCTCCAAGGTGGTAAAAAAGTTTGGCACTCAGATCCAATCGTTGCAGTAGAAGAAGCGAAAAAGAAATTTAATATTAAATAGAAATTTGAAAGGAAAATAACGTGGTAGAAAAAATTAGAGAACAAGTAGAAAAAAGAAGAACATTTGCGATTATCTCTCACCCCGATGCAGGGAAAACGACATTAACGGAAAAATTACTATTATTCGGTGGAGCAATTCGTGAAGCAGGAACAGTAAAAGGTAAAAAAACAGGAAAATATGCAAAAAGTGACTGGATGGATATTGAGAAACAACGTGGTATCTCTGTAACTTCATCAGTAATGCAACTTGACTATGATAATAAAATTATTAATATCCTAGATACTCCAGGGCACGAAGATTTCTCAGAAGATACGTATCGTACTCTTATGGCTGTAGATAGTGCTGTGATGGTTATTGACGGAGCAAAAGGGATTGAGGCACAGACATTAAAACTTTTCAAAGTTTGTCGTATGCGTGGGATTCCGATCTTCACATTTATCAACAAAGTTGACCGTGAAATTAAAGATCCACTAGAATTATTAGAGGAAATAGAAGAAAAATTAGAAATCGAAACATATCCGATGAACTTACCGGTAGGTATGGGGCAAAACTTCTTCGGTATTATGGATAGAAAAAATCATTTTATCGAACCATTTAAAGAAGATAGTGATTTTGTCGAATTAGACGAAGAGTATAATATTGTAGATGATAATCCGATAGCTCAAGATACCATGTATAAAAAATGTGTAGATGACATGATTCTTATAACAGAAGCGGGTGTTGATTATGATTATGAAAAACAACTAAAAGGTGAACAAACACCAGTATTCTTCGGGTCAGCATTATCATCATTTGGAGTTGAAAGCTTCTTAAATTATTATGTGGATAATGCACCTACACCAAAAGGGCGTCGTGGAGTAAATGAAGAAGATATTCAACCAATGGGTGAGGATTTCTCAGGATTTATCTTCAAAATCCAAGCTAATATGGACCCTAAACACCGTGACAGAATAGCCTTCCTTCGTGTGTGTTCAGGGGAGTTTAATCGTGGTATGGATGTAAACTTAGCAAGAACAGGTAAAAAATTAAAAATATCACGTTCAACGAACTTTATGGCAGATGATAAGGCTACGGTAGATGTAGCTTATGCGGGTGATATTATTGGTCTATATGATAGCGGAAACTATCAAATAGGTGATACACTTTACCAAAATAAAAAAGTTGAATTTGAAGCACTTCCTTCATTCACACCAGAGATATTCGTAAAAGTTTCTGCTAAAAACGTACTAAAACAAAAGCACTTCCATAAAGGTGTTGAGCAACTAGTACAAGAAGGAGCAATTCAATACTATAAAACGTTACATACGAATCAAATTATCTTAGGAGCAGTAGGTCAACTACAATTTGAAGTTTTTGAACACCGTATGAAAAATGAATACAATACTGAAGTAGTAATGGAACGTATCGGACAAAAAACTACGCGTTGGATTGAAAATGAAGATTCAATTAATGAAAATATGTCGAGTTCTAGAAGTATCTTAGTTAAAGATTTATATGATAACTACGTATTCTTATTTGAAAATGACTTTGCGATGAACTGGTTCAGCGATAAATATCCAGAAGTGAAACTATTTAGTAAACTTTAAGAAAATTCCTCTTATTTATGTATTATATAGATAAGAGGAATTTTTTATGCAGTAAAATAATTTAGTATTTGGTGATAATTTGGTATGTAAAAATTTGAAAAAAAGTCCTTATCGTTATATAATTAAGTGTTGGCAAAATTTTATTAAAAAGAGGATAGCATGAAAAAATTAATAAAAAAAATGCTGGATCTTTACAAAGAACCTAGATACAAAAGTATAGTTAATTATATTTTCTTTGGAGTTTGTACAACTTTAGTAAATGTAGTTACATACTTCATTTTGTATTATTATGGAATGGAAGTTAGACCAGCAAACTTAATATCTATAACATTATCAATTTTGTTTGCGTATTTTGTTAATGCTAAGTATGTGTTTAATTCTAAAGCTGTTGGATTTAAGAAAGTTTTTTATGAACTAAGTAAATTCTTTACAGCTAGATTATCTACACTTGTTATAGAAGTATTTGGGGTTGAATTATTCATTTATTTAGGGATGAATGCATATTTAAGTAAATTCATTATTCAATTCGTAGTACTTGTTGCTAATTATGTTATTAGTAAATTTTTAGTTTTCACAAAGGAGAAAAATAACTAATGAAATGGTTTATCACAGATATGGATGGAACTTTTCTAAATGATAAAAAAGAAGTTGCACCAAATGCGAAAGACGTGATTGTGAAACTGCAAGATAAGGGAAGTAAATTCATAATTGCCACGGGAAGACCTGATATTGCAGTTAAACATTATTATCATAACTTAGGAATGAACGATGTAGTTATTTCTAACAATGGAAGTTTAATTAGAAATCTGTCAACAGGTGAGATAGTATATCAAAAAAGTTTCAAAATAGAAGAAATTGAAAAAATCTACAGTATGTTTAAAGAATTAAATGATGATGAAATTGAGTTTCATGTATATACATTAAATTATATTTACTGTACGCATTTATCATTTAGTATGGCACGTATGAAACGCCTTGAAGCGGATATGCCAGAAGAATTAAAAACACCAATGTACATTCATGAAGATATAATCGGAGAGCTTAAGAAAAATCAAGAGGATTGTCAAAAGATTATGATGATTGCAAATGATCATGATAAGGTAGTTGGTTTCTTTAATAAAGTTCGTGAAGTATTGGAAGTTGATGGAACATTCTCAGCATCGAATTTCTTTGATATCATGCCGAAAGGATGTAATAAAGGTACTGCAATCGAAAAACTGGCAGAATACTATAATTCTCCAATAGAAGAGTGTGTGGTATTCGGTGATAATTTTAATGATAAAGAAATGTTTGATGTAGCAGGATGGAGTGTTTGCCCGAATAACGCTTCAGAAGAAATCCAAAACATGTGCGATGAAGTTATTGGAAATAATAATGATTTTTCTGTAATAAAATATGTAGAAGATTATTACGAAAAAATTAAATAAATACTTGATAACTTAGCGAAAATTTGATAAATTAGAAGGTAGCGTATTAATTACCGAAATAGTGATTTACATATGAAAAAATTTATATTTGATTGCTATTAATTGTACAATGAAAAATAAAATAAAGGAGAACTTTCATGAGAGGAAGAAGAAATGAGAAGAAAAAGTTCAGTAGAATAATAGCTTTCTTGTCATTAGTAGTTATTATCCTTACATCAATAGGATTAACATCAAAATCTAATGCCGATAAAGTAAATCTTGGACTGGATCTTCAAGGAGGATTTGAGGTACTATACCAAGTAGAACCTCTTAAAGATGGTCAGACTATAGATGAAGCGGCTGTAAAAGCAACTGCAGATACTATTAGTAGACGTATTAATATACTTGGGGTAAGTGAACCGGTTATTACTGTTGAGTCAGGAAATAGAATCCGTGTTGAACTTGCAGGAGTTAAAGATCAAGAAACAGCTCGTAAAGTGCTATCAACACAAGCGAATCTTACAATTCGTGATATTGAAGATAAGGTTCTTTTAGATGGTTCTGATTTACAAGAGAACGGTGCGTCACAAGGATTCGATCAAAATAACAAAGCAGATGTTAATTTGAAGTTAAAAGATGCTGATAAATTTGGTAATATTACTTCAGAAATCAGTAAACGTCCTCAAGGTCAAAATCTAATGGTTATTTGGATGGATTTCAATGAAGGAGATTCATTCAAGGCTGAAGCAGCCAAAGAAAAACCTAAATATGTTTCTGCACCACAAGTAGCACAAACTATTAACTCTAAAGATGTTCAAATCACTGGTAACTTTACTGTAAAAGAAGCCAAAGAAATGGCTGCTTTACTAAACTCTGGTGCTTTACCTGTTAAGTTAACAGAAATCTACTCTAACTCAGTAGGTGCTCAATTCGGAGCTGATGCGTTAAATCAAACAGTGTTAGCAGGAGCTATAGCATTAGCTATTATTTGTTTATTTATGCTAGTTGTTTATCGCGTTCCTGGATTTGTAGCGAGCGTAATGATGGTTGCTTATGTGTACATTACAGTAGTATTCTTCAATATGATTTCAGGTGTGCTTACACTTCCTGGTATTGCAGCTTTAATTCTTGGGGTTGGTATGGCGGTTGATGCTAATATCATTATGTATGAAAGAATTAAAGAAGAAGTACGAGCGGGTTATCCGTTGAAAAAAGCATATTTAGATGGCGCTAAACAATCATTATGGACAATCTTTGACTCACAATTTACAACAGTTATTGCAGCGATAGTGCTATTTATCTTTGGAACAAGTAGTGTTAAAGGGTTTGCGACAATGTTACTATTATCAATTTTAGTCAGCTTTATAACTGCGGTATTCGGAACTAGATTATTATTAAGTTTATTAGTAAATTCTAATATCTTTAATAATCGACCAGGTTACTTTGGTGTTAATAAGAAGAGTATTCACGAAACTAAGTTCGGTATAAACTCACTTAATTTAAGTACTAAATTTGAGTGGTTGAGCTTTACAAAACACATGAAGAAATTCTTTGCTTTAAGTATTGCGATTATGATTGCTGGAACGATTTCTTTAGGTATGTACAAACTAAACCTAGGTATTGATTTCTCAAGTGGTACACGTATTGATGTGGCTGCTAATACAGAGTTATCTGTTGAAAAAGTACAAGCGGATCTTGAAGCTCTTAAAGTAAAAGATGAAAAAATAGTTTTATCACCAGATAAAAAACAAGCGACAGTGCATTCAAAAGAAAGTTTTGCACAAGAAAAATCAATAGAGATTAAAGAATATTTTGCTAAAAAATATGAAAAAGAGGCGAATTTAAGTGTTGTATCACCGGTAATCGGTAAAGAGTTAGCAAAAAATGCCTTATTTGCGCTATTGTATGCTTCTATAGGTATTATTATTTATGTAGCATTTAGATTCGAATGGCGTATGGGACTTACAAGTGTTATCGCCTTACTGCATGACGTATGTATAATTATTTTCATAGCGAGCTTATTAAGATTAGAAATAGATATTACATTCATCGCAGCAGTATTAACAATCGTAGGTTACTCAATTAATGATACTATCGTTACATTTGACCGTATTCGTGAACATATGCGTCATGAAAAAGTCTTAACAACTAAAGAACAAATTTATAAAGTAGTAGACGTATCGCTAAGACAAACATTAACTCGTTCTATTAATACAGTATTAACAGTTATAATCACGGTTATAGTTATGTTATTAGTAGGAAGTAGCTCAATTTACTCATTCAATGTAGCGTTACTTATTGGGTTAATCTTTGGTTTATATTCATCACTATTTATTGCAGCACAATTGTGGGCAGTATTAAAAGTACGTGAATTAAACAAAAAAGGAAAAATCGCAGTAAGTGTACGTCAATCTCCTAAAGAGAGAAAAGAAAACGATAAAGTTTTAGTGTAGTATATAAAAAGACATCATGCTGAAGAAATTCAGTTTGATGTCTTTTGTTCTCAATATTATTGATATATACTTTAGCATAACCTATGCTAGCAAGTTTCGCCACCTCAAGAAGAACCAGCTCCTGCAGTGCATCCGTAACAATGCATACCAGTCACAATTTTACGTACACCTGTATGATTATTGACAAGCTGACTCACATGGTTAACTTCGCCAGAGATCTTTAGTTTCTCAATATAGTTAAAATCACAATCATATAAAGATCCGTCAGGACCAACGGAAATCATATTTCTACACATAAGCCCTGGTAATGTTGCAGGATTATATGCTTTATAAAGTTTATTCATATATCCTTCATATAAATCTTCTCTATAAAGGAATTCAGAAAATCTACCTATAGGATTGTTTGTTATTGCAAATAGGTTATTAAAGACAATCTCAAAACTATCATATAGTTTTTTCTTATAAGTTTTTTCTAGTGCTTCTTGTTTAGGAGGTAAAAACGCTCCATTTGGATTATAGACTAGGTTTAAGATAAGGTCTTCTTCTTTCCCGTATCCTAGTTCGTTTAGTTTTCTTAATACTTCTATTGACTTAGGAAAAACACCTTTTCCACGTTGTTTAGCCACTACTTTTTCATTATAGTAGGGTAGAGATGCTACTACTTGAACTTTTAAGTCACGGTATAATTCAGGTATATCTCTATATGCTGGGACATCAAGGATAATAAGATTAGTTCTTACAATTACAGTTTTAGCGTACTGAGAAATTTCTTTTAAAAACCATCTAAAGTTCGGATTCATTTCAGGTGCACCGCCTGTAATATCCATCGTTTTATATTTACCAACTTTGAATGCTTCGATTATCTGTTCAAAAGTTTCTCGAACCATATTATTTTTTCTAGTAGGGCCACCATCGACGTGACAATGGCTACATGTAATATTGCATAAACTACCTACGTTAATTTGCATAACTTCAGGAAATTCTTCAGTTAATAAATATTGTTTTTCCTCAACTTGGTCAAAAAATTTAGGAATATTTAACTCTGTCATAAGATATTAATTAGTTAACTTATCCGATAATTCTTTACTTTGAAGACCGTGTACTAGAGTAATACCTGCTTTCATAGCAGCAGCAACATGAATAGCTTCTGCGATTTGATCTTGATCGCATCCTTCTTCTAAACAAGTACTAGTATAAGCATCAATACAATAAGGGCATGCTTCCGCATGGGCTACAGCAAGTGCAATAAGAGCTTTTTCACGAGTTGTTAGTTCACCTTCAGCCATTACATTTCCGTAGTAATTCATAAAGTTTTTCCAGTAATCAGGAGCGTCTTCACCAAATTTTCCTTCGCCAAATTCTATTAAATGTTTCTTTTTAAAATAATCTGCCATATTTATTCTCTCCTTTAAAATTTGTATATGATTTTATTATATGTTAGTTTGCATAAATAATCAATGAAATTGCCCAATTTATCTAGTACAGAGATTATGTATAATTTAACTAAAATATAGTTCTAAAAAGTATCTAATCAGTTATCTTACATCTTTATACATTTTTGCTATTTCTTCAACTGGCACACCACGCCTATACATTTTTTGAAATTTTTGTATCTGCCACATTGTCTTTACAGTATGATTTTTATATCTTCTTGTAGAAGTTGTAATAGGAGAGTCGATTACTGTAATCTTATAACTTAACGCACTTAAATTTTCTGAGAGTTTATAATCTTCCATTAAAGGCATATCTTTATATCCTCCAACTTCATTAAAAACTTTCTTGGTTAGAAATATTGCTTGATCACCAAAAGCAAGGTTAGTAATACTTGCACGCATATTAGAAACAAGTGAATTTATCCACATAGGAAAACTATTCGGATAGAATCTAATCTTTAGACAGCCGACCTCAGTTGGGCAAGCAAGTACTTTTTCTATTACATCTTTTTGAAGAACACTATCACAATGAACGAACCATAGGATATCACCCTTAGCAATTTTTGCACCATAATTCATTTGATTTGCTCGTCCTTTCTTATCAGAAAGATGATATGAATAACCAAAATAAGAGAGTTCATCTAATATTTCTTTTGTTTTGTCTGTAGAGCCACCATCAATGAATAATACCTCGTGTTCTTTAATATTATGCAAACAATATAGATTATAAACGAAATCACGTATTGTTTTTTCTTCGTTATAAATTGGCACAATAATAGTAATCATAAATACACTCCTAAAATAATAGTTAATATAATTATAACATGTAACGAAGTATTTCAAAATGATATTTATCTTTAAATTTGAGACTTAAAGTATTTTTAATAAAAATATAAGAAATTACAAAATATATATTGACAAACTAACTGTATCTATCGTATAATCACAGTAGATACAAAAAACGTTTTTATTATCTTATTGAATTATATAAAATTCATAAAAGAGATTAATAAGGAGGAGTATGATGGAAATAAAAATTTCTAATATGTCATCTGTTCCGATATATCAGCAGGTGGCAACACAAATCAAAAGTAATATTCTAAATGGTAGCTTAAAATATAATGATCAATTGCCTTCAATTAGGAGCTTAGCAAAAGAGTTAGAGGTTGGTATCATTACAGTAAAAAAATCATATGAGGTATTGCTGCAAGAAGAGCTAATATATTCAAAAGGTGCAGTTGGATATTTCGTAAATGATATAGATTTAGCTACTGTCTTAACGATAAAAAAAGAAGAATACTTTGACGAACTTAAGAGTATAATTGATAAGGCTATACATGATGGACTTAATTTAAATGATATTAAGGATATATTTAATAGTGTATTTGAGGAGAAAAGTTATGATAAAAGTGAATAAATTATTAATTAATAAAAGAACATTTCAACTTGGTCCAATTGATTTGGAGTTAGAAGAAGGGTATGTCTATGCAATTACAGGTAACAGTGGAAGTGGTAAAACATTATTTCTTCAAACACTTTTAGGAGGTTTACCTTCAGAGAAAAATGTAATTACTTATGATAATCTAAATTTTCATGAAAATGAAGTAGATATTAAAAATCTTTACTCATATGTAGCGGATAAACCTTTATTTTCAGATTCTTTACGAGTAGATGAGGTTCTATATAAAATATATAAATTAGATGTAAGATTTAATTTAGAGAAATGTTTTGAATTTCTGAGTAAACATAAAGTATATCGTCATAAGAAAATATATGAACTATCACAAGGAGAGAGGAAAATACTATTATTTTCTATAGGAATTTATACAAAATCTAAACTATTAGTTTTAGACAATCCATTTTCTGGTGTTGGTTTAATAGCTAGAAAAGAAATGATAACACTTCTTAGAGAATATATGGACGAGGATAAAACAATCATTATAGTAACTGAAGAACCATATGTAATAGAAAACCTAGCCGATTATATTATTGTATTTAAAAATGGTCAAGTGACTAGTAAGGAAGACGTGGTAGAATTACAAGAACGGTTCGAGACTAATGATATAGAGAAAATATTACTTTCGCTATTGAAGGGAGTGAATGAAAATGATTAAACAACAATATGAAACAAAATTTGGAGCAAGTTGGAATTTAATATCAAGTAGAAATTATAGTATGCCATTATTTTACAAAGGATTATATATATTATATTACTTTGTGACAATCAGCGTTATACTAGAATTATTATTTGACAAAACATATATGTTATTAGCTTTAATTAGTTCATTAATCATAGTGATTAATGGAAGAAAATATGATGATTCTGAACAACAATATATAGAATATCTACCTATTTCATTTAAAATTAAAGTTAGATACATTTATTATACTACTTATGTAAGTTTATTCTTAGGAGGAATATTGGCTTTCATATTAGATTTCATATATAATCGAGTAAGTGTCATAGAATATATTTACGCTATTATTGTTGTTATAGCGCTATCTAACTTAGCTATAACACAAATGGTAAATACCAAAAAATCATTTATTTACTTTTTTATATGGGATATATTAATATATCAATTTATTGTAAGTATAGTCAGATTTGTTTTACTGGGCGTTTATGCTGCATTTACAGGACCAAAATACGATAGTACACAATTTAATATAATAAAAATATTGATTCTAATACTATTGGTAGTAGTGTATCATTTTATGTGTGTTTATGTTATAAATAGCATGAAGAAAAGCACTAAACTAACTAAGAATGAAAGAATAAAGCTAGTGATGATCTTAGTATTATTAATAATTACTGGCGGTTATAAATTTTATATGAATGCAGGTAAAGATTTCGCTAGTGGTGTCAAAGAAGCATCGAAAGCAGGTATTGTAACAATATATGAAAATCCAATTAAAGAACAAAATAATATAAGATAGTAAAACAGAATATAAATAAAACAGTGACTACTAAATAAATTCTATTAGTCACTGTTTTTTGCTATAAATATAGGTTGTATACTAAATCCGGGGCATGGAAAAAATTCCAGCCCCGGATTTCAAT
>NZ_CAUSAI010000006.1:0-49013 GCF_963529685.1 uncultured Gemella sp. | reverse complement strand
CTGCTGGACTTGGTCGTCTTAGCGAAGGGGGACAAAAACTTAGTAACGGGGTTGATCAACTTGCTGATGGTTCTAGTCGTCTTGCCGCAGGGCTTGGTCGTCTTAGCGAAGGAGGGCAAAAACTTAATAACGGTGTTTCTCAACTTCAAGCGGGAGCTGGAAAATTATCAAACGGTTTAAGCACTTTAAACGATAAGAAAAATGCTCTAATTTCAGGTGTAAATGAACTTGCTGCAGGATCTGATAAACTTACTATTGGATTCGATACATTTAAAGCTAAAAGTATTATGCTAACTGAAGGAATAGATAAGTTACACAAAGGAAGCCAAGCATTTAAAGAAGGTCTTTTAAAATACACTAACGGTGTACTTACACTTAACGAAAAATTACTAGCTAAAAAAGGTGATTTGGAAAAACTTAGCGCCGGAAGTACCACACTAAACAACGGCATCGACAGATTATCAGATGGTATTTCTCAAATCAACTCTGGACTAGCTGCTAAACAAGCTGATTTAAATAGATTATCTGCAGGTGGTAACGCACTAAAAGAAGGTGTTGATAAACTTTCTGAGAGTGCTCCTAAATTAGTAGATGGAGCTGGTAAAATCACTGATGGATTAAACGCCTTGAATGCAGGGTTACCAAACGAACGTGATTTAGCTGCTAAAAAATCTGATCTAAATTCTAAATTAGATAAAATGAGAGGATTAAAAGTTACTTATAGAACCCATTTTAATCCTCTAAACACAGCTTTCACAGAGTTAGGTACTCAACTAGAAGCTATGAGAGCTCTTATAGCTCGTATAGATACACAAACTACAACTACTACGACTACAGTTGCTCCTGCACCTACACCCGCTCCAACACCGACAACTTTCGCAAACTTGGAGCAAACGCTGGCATCAATGGACTTAAAACCTGAGCAAAAAGCTAGCATTCTTGCTGCTGCTCGTAATGATGCTGCAGCTAGTGCAAATGCTCAACCTGCCGCACCAGCACCACAGCCTCAGCCTAACGCAACAGCAAACAACACTAACAGTCAAGTAAAAGCTGAACTTGCTTCAGCGTTATCTAGTGCAAATTCAAAATATTCAAGCATGAAATATCGTGTAGGAAGATTAAATTACATTCAAACTCAACTTGATAAATTCGATGTAAATGAACTTTCAACTAAACTTGCGGAATCAATCGACGGATTTGCAACTATTAAAACTGCTGTAGGTCAACTTGCTACTGGTAGTGGTCAATTAAAAGCCGGTTTAACAGTAATGAGTGAAAAAGCTCCTACTCTTGCTACAGGATTCAACCAATATAAAGGTGGAGTAGATGCTACTGTATCAACATTAACAACTGGCGAGTTAGCAAACGGGCTTAACCAACTAGCTAACGCAACTCCACAACTAAAAGCGGGAGTAACAAATTACACTAATGGTGTTAACGCACTTACTACATCTATGACTACAGGAGAATTAGCTCAAGGTGTAGGAACTCTTGCAAGTAAAGGAACTGAATTAAGAGACGGATTCGACAGATTAGCTGGAGGTATCGGTCTAATACACGAAAAACTTCCAGAATTAGCTGGTGGTATCGACGCTTTAGTTAGCGGAAATGCAAGAATCAACGCAGGTCTTAACAAACTAAAAGAAAAACTTCCAGAATTAAGCATAGGAATTCAAGAGCTTGACAACGGAGGTAAGAAATTATATCAAGGTCTAACTGATATGCAAGCTAAAGCTCCTGAACTTATAAATGGACTTAACAATGCTAAAGAAGGAGCTGAAAAACTTTCTAATGGTCTTTCTTCTATGAAAGCCAAAGCTCCTGAACTTATCAATGGTCTTAACAGCGCTAAAGAAGGAGCCGATAAACTTTCTAACGGTCTTTCTTCTATGAAAGCCAAAGCTCCTGAGCTTATTAACGGACTTAACAGCGCTAAAGAAGGTTCTGAAAAACTTTCTAACGGTCTTTCTTCTATGAAAGCCAAAGCTCCTGAGCTTATTAACGGACTAAACAGCGCTAAAGAAGGTTCTGAAAAACTTTCTAGCGGTCTTTCTTCTATGAAAGCTAAAGCGCCTGAACTTATCAATGGTCTTAACAGTGCCAAAGAGGGTTCTGATAAACTTTATAGCGGATTATCAATAATGCACTCTAAAGCTCCAGAACTTCTTGCTGGATTAGATAAAGCCAAAGACGGTTCTGGTCTATTAGCTGAAAAACTTTCTAGTGGAGCTGATAAATTAAGTTCAGCTAAAACTGGTGACAAAAATGTAGACATGATGTCTAACCCAATTAAAACTAATATCGCTGATATATCTGAAGAGACAAGTTACGGTAATGCAATGGCACCATTCTTCTTAGTATTCGGACTACTTATCGCAGCTGCGGCATACAACATTCTATTCCCAGTTCGTAAGAAAGAATATGGAGAATCAATAAACAGCCTATTCGGTACACGCTTAGCTTCTATGGCAACATTCGCTATTTTCGCAGTAATCATCGAAGTTGTAGCAATGAGTCTATTCTTCGACTTTAAAGTACAAAACTTCGGAATGTACTTCTTCGGATTAATAATCTCAGCTATAGTGTTTATGATAATTACACACTTCTTATCATACACATTCGGAAATGTTGGTCATGGTATCAGCATCGGATTTGTAGCTTTACAATTCGTTCTAACTACACCATTATTCCCGAAAGAAATGTTACCTTCACTTTATAGCGGTATGATTCCATTTACACCTGTATTCTATGGTGATACTGCTGTTCGTCACGCAGTACTTGGTGGTCTAACTAACGGAATGTACAACAACGCTATGTTAATCTTAGTTGTTCTTGGAATAATATTCACAACTCTTACTTACATCTCTTATAACAAGAATAACAAACTAACAGTGAATTTAGCAAAATAATACAAAACAAAAATTCTAAGTAACTTTTATTCGTTACTTAGAATTTTTTTTATTCTTAAAACACCTTCAAATAGCAAGAAAATCTTTCATATAATTCTCTTATTTATATATAGAATCTCTGAAGTCATCTGTTAAACATAGGTACGCGTTGCAGATTTTTTGTTTAAGTAGATGTACCCAACTTGATGGAACATTTTCTGTTGCACGTTTAAGATTTTTCACATCATGCGCTACTGCTGCAACAATTAGAGCTTGTATTTTTTACACTGATGAGATGGTTACTTCTGTTGTACTATTAGGTTTTCCTAATTCATATTGAATCGTAATAGTTTTTAGATTATTTTGTTTACTGATACGTTGGCTGAACATATCTTTTTTGAATTCAGTCCAGTTTATATAGCTATTATTAAATATCTTTCTAAATACTAGCTCATCTGTGACTAAAGCAACATCACGTTTGAACCAGCTTGAGTATGTTTTACTTCCTTCTGCAAGTGCATCTGCTGCGTATTGGTTAGATACGTAAGGTAAGAACCCTTTGTGGTATCCTTTTTTCGCATATAATTCAAACGCTGTTTTTCTAAACCATTGTTTCTTAACAGCGTCAGTTTGCGTTAATACTGCATTAGATTCCATTGCATCAAGTGTATATAGCACATCATACATTCCGTGTAAATAGTGTTGAATTTCTTCTTCAGAGGTGAATCTTACCGTTGGATCGTATGTGTGCAAGCGAGCTCTTGAGTCTTTATCTCCTTTGAAGATTGTATTTAATACTATCGCTTCTTTATCTATACTGTCCGCTGATTAAAGTAGTCCAAAAAAATTCCAGCCCCGGATTTAGTATACAACTTAAACAAAAAAGGAAGCAACTCAAAAATCGCGATTTTGAAAAATCGATTTTGTCAAGTCACTTCCCACAGTGATTTCTCATATACACTTTTTTTAAAAAAATTAGGGCTTTTAGAGTACTTCAATCTTACGTTATACCTAGTCGGTCTCACATCATAAATTTCTTTTTTCTTCTTTCTTTCTCTAGGTAATCATTCCCCTATTTCTTGTTTTTCATCAATCTATAATTTTCACATTTTCTTTAAAAATGTCTCCACTTTTTTTTAACATCTCATATATTCTTGCTACTTTTATATCTTGTTTGAAATGCATACTGTTTTTACTATTTAGCAGCGGATTTAGTGTGATTTTCCCTTCTTTATTTACCTCACGTATCAATGGTGCTGAAGCTTTTTTCGCAGCTAGCACCCTGTAGTTTCTTGTTGGAAAATAGTTTTTAAAATCTTCTTTGGTCGTATGAGTGAGAATGTGTAAAAGTATCCTTTGAATTTTTTTGTCGCTATACCTTTTGGTACTTATAGTTTTTACTAAATCACTATAACTTTCAACCCTAAGTGCCGCTTCGTAAATTCTATTTTCTAACCCTTCGTTGACATCATAAATTCTCTCTATACCTTTTTTTTCAAGCGATAATATTTTATATTTCAAATACGGAAACAGCTCTTCTTCTGTTACGATATTTTCTTTTTTTAACTCCAACATCATTTCAGTTGAAAGATACTTTTCTATATTTTTATCAGTTAGATTTTTTCTTATAGCTGTTGCACTAAGATGAATTTGATCAGCTAACTCTGAGCTGTTAAGCCCTTGCCCCTCTCTTTTCACAGCAATTAACTGTATATCTAACATCGCATCTTTAATCGCCTTATAGTAGCTGTACGCCAAACTGAAATTCGGATTGTTATTCTCTAATCCATATAACACACTATTAATTTTAGCGTGATTAAAGCCATTCTTTAATAATTTTTTATATTCTTCTTGCGGTGTATTTTGTTGTTTTTTGTATATTTTCTCAAAACAACTTACATCATCATTTTCTGTTCCAAAAATAAGATGCGTTACTCCTGCACCAACTAAGATCTCTATGCTTTTTTTTGCAAAATCGTCACTATAAGCTACACTTCCTAAATATGGTAGAGCAATCACCAAATCACAGCCGCACCTTACAGCTTCTTTAGCCCTTGTATAGCCATCAACAATAGCCACTTCTCCTCTTTGCGTAAAGAACTCACTCATCACACAAACGATCTCTCCATTATTTTCATCCGCTATTTCACGAGCTTTTTCTATCAAATATTTATGACCACTATGCAACGGATTAAACTCCGCAATTAGACCTATTCTCATTTTCTCACCTCTTAACTCTTAAACATTAAATACAAAAGATAGCGAGTATTTTACTTAATATATCCCCTATAATCAAAATATATTAAGCAACCACCCCGCTACTTTTTAGTTATTCTTTGTCTTGTTTATCTTCTGTTTCCTTAACAGGATTAGACACTATTTTTTCAATATTATTATCCTCGAAGATATCGACCGTCCAACCTATCAGACTTCCATCCTCTGCTGCAACCTTACTTATCGAAAATTGTCTTCCTTTTTTATCTTCTTCTGTTAATCTCTTAATCTCTTTTTTACCAAAATCAAGAGCCTCTTTTTGAGATTTGAACACTTTTCCTGTTGTTCCAACTCCCTCTGATTCAGATACTTTCTTCCCTTTATAAACTTCTGCCACAGCAGAGCTTTTTGCATTGTTACTCACAGTCTCTTTATTTCGAGCATCCGCCTCTATGCTTTGAGCTTTTTTCTCTGATGTTGACACTTTTTGATTTTGCTCTTCTTTATCTTGTTCTTTTGTTTTATTTTCTTCGTTTTCTCTTTTACGTTCTATCCGTTCTTGTTTATTATCTTTTTCAGATCTATCAGTCTTTTTAGCATCTTCCTCTTTTACAAAATAACTAAATAACAAGAAAATAAGACTCGCTATTACTAGCGAAACCACCGTATATAGAAACACTTTCCTTAATTTATCTTTTTTCATTATTTCATATCCTTTTTTATACTTATCTACCATTATACCACTTATCTTAACAATTTGCTAAGATTTAAAGTAATTTACACCTTTCTTTCCTGAAAATATATACTCGCTTGTTCTCGTAATAAGTTCATGTTATATTTTAGATTTAAGATAGACTGTTAATCCCTATCTCTAGGATTTTTATATACAAAAAAACTCATATCCTCTTATTTCTTTATAGAGTATATGAGTTTTTATTTTATCCTTCAGTTATTTTAACAGTAACTTCACCTTTGTTGTTTCTATCTAAAGTATAACTGTAATTTTTTTTGTTTTCTTTTGCTAGTCTATTTATTTCTTCGTTAGCATATGCTTTAGCTGCATCAGTATTACTAAATGTTCCTGGCGCTACAGCTCCACCATTAGCTTCTGACACTTCTTTTTTATCTTCCTTATTAGAAGTAGTTGCCGCATTATTATTGTTATTACTATTAGAACTTTGTGTGTTATTATTTACAGATTTATTACTACTATTTGATTTAGAATTATTCGAAGAAGATGAACTATTTTTATCGTTTGAATTTTGATTTTCTCTATATTTCTCTTCATCGCTTTTTTCTTTTGATTTAGATTTTCTTTCTTTATCTTTATCTTTGTCTTTGTCTTTATCTTTTGATTTAGATGTTGAAGATGTCTCTTCATCTTTTTTCTTGCTGCTAGAACTATCTCCACCAGTGAAATAACTAATTCCTATAAATAGTGCGCTACATAAAAATATAGCTAATACTATCCCCCACAACATTTTAAGCAATTTATTATCTTTCATTGTATTTCCCTCCTTTGTTACTAATATATTATAATACTATTTTCTTTATATTTCCACTATTTTTTTATTAATTAATATATATAAATTTAACATAACCAAAAAAGCGACTGGAAATCCAATCGCTTTTAATTAAGTTTCTAATTATTTAACACGGATATAAACCGCTCCGCTTCCTACGTTTGCTGTATTAAGAGCTGTTTGGTTTCCATTCCATCCACCGTGAATAGCTTGCCCGTTACCAGCGTATACCGCGATGTGAGCTAATCCTAATCCACCATTTGCATAGTAGATTAAGTCTCCTGGTTGAGCTTGAGAGGCTGGAACTACTGTTCCTAAACTCATGTACCCTGCTGGCCAGTCGTGGAAGTTGATTCCTACTGCTTTAAGAGCATTTGTTACTAACATTGTACAATCTTGGTAAACACCTAATTGAGCTAACGCTGCTTGATAGATAGCTGCCCCTTTGTTAGATGCCGCTACTTGTGTTGTTGCCGCTGCAGCTGGTGCTTGTGTTTTAGCTGTCACTGTTGGCGCCGCTGTTGCTACAGCTGGTGCTGCTGTTTTTTCTGCAACTTTTGCTACTGCTGGTGTTGCTGCTGGTTTTGTTTCTGCTTTTGGAGCTGCAACTTCTTTTTTAGTTTCTACAGCTGGTGCAGTTTTTACTGGAGTTGCTACTGGTGCCACAGTTGGTGTAGCTGCTACTGTTTTAACTGAATCAACTTTTACTACTGTTTTTTCTGCAGTATTTTCTACAACAGTTGCTTTCGGAACTGTTACTTCTGCAGTTTTTGCTGCACCTGCGTCAACTTTTAATACTGTTCCTACATAAATTAGGTTAGGGTTTGAAAGATTGTTTAATTTAACAAGTTCGTCTACTGAAACTCCAAATCTGTCAGCAACTTTTCCTAAAGTATCTCCTAATACTACTGTGTAATATCCTTGTTCTTTAGCTTGAGCTACTTGAGCTACTGTTGTATTGTAAGTTAATTTATCTCCAGGGAAGATTAATGAACTTGTTAAGTTATTATCTTGCATAAGTTGATCGACAGTTGTTCCGTTATTTACTGCGATATCCCAAAGAGTATCACCTTTTTTTACTGTGTAAGTATCTGCATCTGCGATTTGCGATAAACCTACTCCTACTGTTGTAACAATTGCCGTCGCGGCTACTAATTTTTGTAATTTACTCATCTATTTTAATCTCCTTAAATTAGGTTCGAGTCGAACGACTCATTTATCTATTTATAAATACTGTTTTATTTTCTAATCTTTAATTTCTTTTACTGTTTTCTAAATCATAAACATCATCGATTTCGTTCAAGCTACGGCTGAACTTCTATATAATCTTGACATACTACCATTATATGTGCTATTGGTAGTTTTTTCAAGGTTTGTAACAGTTTTGTAATAATAACGATAACTCTCTGTCATATTAGATTTGTTCTGTAATCTTTAGAGCATTTTATAAGCAATTTAATTGCATTTCAAACGTTTTTATAATATAGTAATTCTGTAATTTTTATTTTTTTATCTGGGAGGTTTTATGACAGATTTTAATACAGCTAGTTCTGCGTTAAAGATGATTCTTGTCTTTTTAGAGGGGCTTCTTTCTTTTCTTTCTCCGTGCGTAATACCAATATTACCAATTTATATCGGTATTCTTGCAGGAAAAAAAGAGATGAACGAACACGGAGAACTAACTTTTAATAAACGTAATACTATTACAAATACTCTTTCTTTTGTTTTGGGTATTTGTTCTACATTTTTTATCCTAGCATTTGCGACTAGTTTTATTAGTATTTTCTTAAATGAGAATATCAAAACTTTACAAATTGTTAGTGGTGTTTTAATTGTCTTTATGGGATTATTACAACTTGGGGCATTTAAAATTGGATTTTTAAAACAGGAATTTTCAATAAAGAATAAGGTGAAGAGAAAAGGAAATAAAACTACTCCGATTCTTGCATTTTTAATGGGATTCACTTTTAGTTTTTCTTGGACACCTTGTATCGGACCTATCTTGGCGAGTGTTTTCTTATATGCTTCTAGCCACACTGGTGTCATGAGTTTCTTATTAATTTTTGCGTACTGCTTAGGATTCATTTTACCATTTATCCTTGTTGCATTCTTCGCTTCAAAATTATTGAATCTATTCAAAAAACATACTAATATACTTAAGTATACACAAATCATCTCTGGTATTATCCTTATTTTAATCGGTATTTTAATACTAAGTGGATCATTTGTTACATTAACTCGTTATTTTTCATAAATTTATTATTTAATTGGAGGAATTTAATATGAAAAAATTGTCTATACTTAGCACAACTCTTCTTAGCAGTGCTTTAATCTTGAGCGCATGTTCTAGTTCTACTGAGAAAAAGGAAGAGACTAACAAACAAACTTCGACTACTTCATCTAGTGAAACTAAGCCTACCCAAGCATTTGATTTCACCGCGATGGATAAAGATGGAAAAACTGTAAAACTTAGTGATTTTAGAGGTAAAAAAGTCTATATAAACATGTGGGCTAGTTGGTGTGGTCCATGTATGAGAGAAATTCCAGAATTGGAAAAAGTATACCAAAAATATAAAAACAATAAAGATTTTGTGTTTTTATCAATAACTTCTCCGAATGATGCAGAATTCAAAAATCAAAGTCCGCAGGACAAAAGTAAAGATGTAATTCTTAAAAAAGCTAAGGAGCTTGGTGCAACTTACCCTGTTCTTTTCGATGTTAACGACCGCTTCATTATAAACTACGCAATCCGTTCATTCCCGACACATATTTTAATTAATAGTGACGGTACATTCGAGACTAGAATCGCTGGATCTGTGAATGAAGAAACTCTTACTAAAGAATTAGAAAAACTTAAATAATAAAAATATCCGAGTCTTATAGTTATGCAGGCACCGTAACTAACCTTATGGTTGTTTATACAAATGTACTGTAAATAACTAGACTCGGATTTTATTGTTTTCCTACTTATCATCCTCTTTTTGCGCGCTTCCCAGCAACCACACCTCCAATATCTTCTCATGAAGATTTCCCTCTTCACTTTCGAAAATTGTAACATTCTTTTTCTCAAATAAACTTATTATCTTTTTATTAACAACGATATTTTTCTCATCTTCTAATATCGAATAACCAAAATTAATCTCCGCCTCTACATCTTCTACGTAGTTTAACACGTCTATTTCTTCTAATCTTTTTAGTAAATACTCTTCTTTTTCTGGATAGTTGCGAATATATTCTCGCAGACTATCATATACTCCGACATCAAGATTCTCATCAAAAATGTATTTAAAATCAGCATTTTGGAGATTTGAGATGAATAGCCTAGCTATTTTTTTAAATACTGCTGAAGCTACTAAAGCTATCGCCGCCCCCTGCCCCTTAGCAACGATGTTGATTTCTAAATCTGGGAATTCTTTTACTAAAATATTCACTAAATCAATCGCATCTTGATAGGTGTAATTGTAATATAACTCCTCTTGCTGGTTATTTGTTAGAAATGGAAAATATATCGACGCTGGTTGTCTGTTTTCACTTCTTCCTCTATCTCCTCTAACATGAAGTGTCGCCCCACTATAATCTAAGACAGAATACTTCATCAACTCTAGTGTACTGCTCGGTTTTTGTTCATAATCCGGTATCTCTAATATTATTCCTCTGGATTTTGTTTTTTTTACGACAATTTCAGCATAGATTTTTGAATTATCTATTGCATTATATTCTATGGTTAAGTTTTGCAACTCAGGATAGTCTTTTTTAATACTAACTTTATAATTTAATTTCCTTTCTCTTTCTAATTTCATTTTCTCACCTTCTTAAGACTTGCATTTCAATACAATTATAACTTATTATACATTTTTATTATATTCATTATTTATCTTTTTGTATATAAATTGAATTTCTATCCTAAATTTATTTCCATTTCTAATTAAATCAATAATATTTAACAAAAAGAAAAAAAGATAATCCCCAACAATTAAGTGAGGATTATCTAAAATTTTGATATATTTATACTTTAAGGTCTAAATTTATTATTTTACATCTTTTACGTATTCTTGATCTTTAGTATGAATAGTAAGTCCAGTGATATTTTTAGTAGATTTGAAGAAGAAACTACAGATATAACCGAATACTAATGCACTTAAGAATGAGAATCCTGAGAAGATGAATGGACTTTGTTTAGCATAAGTTGTGTAGTCTTGGATATACCAACATACAACACCTGCTACTAATAATCCTAATAATGCTCCAGCTCCGTTTGCACGTTTAGTGAAGATACCAAGTGCGAATGTACCAGCTAAAGGCACTCCTAGAAGTCCGATATATTTAAGGAATAAATCCCAAGTTTCTTTTTGGTTAGTATTTACGAAGTATAATGCTGCGATTGTTCCAAATACCCCTGCTACAATAATGATAACACGAGCTAATAGAACGTCTTGTTTAGCATCTTTACTTAATCCAAAGAAACGTTGTTTAATATCAACTGTGATACAAGCAGAAATTGAGTTTAAGCTTGATGCGATAGTTGATTGAGCAGCTGCTAAAATAGCTGCGATAACTAATCCAGCGATACCTGCTGGTAATGCTGTTAAGATGAAGTAAGGTACTAAAGCTGTTGTGTTTGCTGCTTTACCTACTACTTCAGCGTTCATGAAGTCTGGTAATTTAGTTACAGCGTGGCTACCTTTGTAGAAGCTGTAAAGAACTGTTCCCATTCCGTAGAAAATTGGAATAGAGATGAATGCTAATAATCCGTTAGTCCAGAGTGATTTATTAGTTTCTTTTACAGATTCAGTAGTGCTATAACGTTGAACTACGTCTTGAGAAGCTGTGTATTGTTGTAAACTGTTAAATACTGATCCAATGAAGATAATTGGAATAGTAGATGCAGTTAATGACCAGTTAAATTTCTCAGCAGTTACAATTTTACCGTTAGCTAAAGCATCTTGAGTAATGTGTCCGAATCCACCTACTTCGTATGCTCCTAAGATAATTACTAAAACAGCTCCTCCAAGCAAAATAATACCTTGGATAACGTCTGTCCA
Organism: uncultured Gemella sp.; assembly: GCF_963529685.1. GTDB lineage: Bacteria > Bacillota > Bacilli > Staphylococcales > Gemellaceae > Gemella. Next base: position 37,346 of record NZ_CAUSAI010000006.1, on the reverse strand, counting down.
GATAACCCCTTCAACTCCTCCTAAGAATGAGTAAACTACGCAAAGTAATCCAATTACCGCACATACTAAGAATGGGTTAAGTGTTGATACTGATGTAATGGCTACTGTTGGTAAATAAATAACGATAGCTACACGTCCGATGTGGAATAGTGAGAATAATACACTTCCTACCACACGAACACTAGGGTTGAAACGTTCTTCTAAATATTCATACGCTGTAGTTACATTTAATTTTCTAAAGAATGGAACATAGTAGTGGATTAAGATAGGAATAATTGCGATAATTGAAAAGTTCCCCGCTGCGTATGTCCAGTCTCCGTTAAATGCTTTTTCCGGTGTCGCCATAAATGTAATAGCTGATAATGTTGTTGCGTAAATTGAGAATCCTACTGCCCATGACGGAATATTCCCTCCGGCTTTGAAGAATTCGTCCGTGCTTTCTCCTGCTTTTTTAGTGAAATACACCCCTATTGCTAGCATAGCTAATAAGTAAACTCCTAATACTATACTATTAAGTGTACCAAATCCTATTTTGTCCATGGTACTCTCCTCCTATTTTTTGTTGTTTTTTATTTAATAATAGTTTTCATTTTGGGAAAGAGGAGAAATGCTCCTCTTTCCAATTCCCCTAATTTTCAGTCCGTAATTATTATGAATTATAGATTATAATCTTTAACAAGTTTTTCTACTTCAGCAACTTTAGCTGGATCGAATACTTTCATTGGTTGTTTACAGTATCCAGCATCGATACCTTTAACTTTTAAGATTTCTTTAAGAGTTTGATATAATCCTAGTCCTAACACTTTTTCGATTACATCATTTGCTTCGTGTTGAAGTTCATAAGCTTCTGCAACTTTACCTTCTTTAGCAAGTCTGAAGATTTCTTTACTTCTTGCTCCGTTAACGTTGTATGTAGAACCTATAGCTCCATCTACTCCAGTAATAGCAGCTTGAACTAACATTTCATCAAATCCTGACCAGATAAGTTTGTCTGGGAATCTTCTTCTGAATCTTTCTAATTGATAGAAGTCTGCTGCTGTGTATTTAACACCGATAACTTTTTCATCTTCAAATAATTCAGCGAATTGATCTAAGCTAATTTTAACCCCTGTTAAGAATGGGATATAGTAAAGAATCATGCTGTTATCTGTTGCATCAATAATTGTTTTGTAGTAGTGTTTGATTTCGTCGAATGATAATGGGTAGTAGAATGGTGTAACTGCTGATAATGAGTCATATCCTAATTCTGTAGCGTATTTAGCTAATTCTACTGCTTCGTTTAAGTCTAATGACCCTACTTGAGCAATAAGTCTAACTCTATCTCCAACTACATCTTTTACCAATTTAAAGATTTGTTTCTTTTGAGCAGTGTTTAATAAGAAGTTTTCCCCACTACTTCCGTTTACGTATAGACCATCAACTTTACTTACGTTGATATTGTGTTCTATAACTTGTTTTAACCCCTCTTCTTTAACTTCACCATTTTCGTCAAATGGAATAAGTAAAGCCGAATAAATTCCTTTTAAATCTTTCATTGTAATAACCTCCGTTATTTGTTTTTTATTTTTTAATTTTATGCATTTATTTAACACATTAAATTTTAATACACTTATATTGTAAAACGTTTTCTAGTGTTTGTCAATAGAAAAAAATAATTTTTTTTATTTTTTTGAAAACCTTTTAGATATTGGGATTGTTAATGTATCTATTAGCTATTCACTGTCCGCAACTTCTTCTATTGATTATCACGATTGTTAAGCTATTTGTCTAGACTTCCTATTTCTATTTAATACATTAAAAGTATCTAAATAAATAAAAAACAAGTAGATTAACATAATATTACAATCTACTTGTTTTTTTTATTTTATCTATCGTAACTTCCTATTAAAAGCATATTTCCTTCTAGTATATAGCTTGTACACTCAGTTGTTAATATGAAACTATCTCCTTTTTTAACATTGTGTTTAATCCCATTTATCACAATACTTCCATCACCTTCAAGGACTGTAAATAGGTTTCCTGTTTTATTTTTTTCTATAACAATCTGTTCTATTACATTTATTTTGAAGACAGAAAAATACTTCTCATTCGCTAGGTAAGTTATCGTTGATTCTCCTACTTTTTCTTCTTTTGGATTAGTCACTACTTTTTCAAAAGGAACTGTCGTTACATCTTTTGTTTTTTCTATATGTAGTTCACGTTTGTTACCATCTTTATCCGTACGGTCATAATCATAAACTCTATATGTTGTATCTGAATTTTGTTGGACCTCATATATTAATATACCTTCACCGATAGCGTGAAGTGTTCCTGCTGGTATGTAGAAGAAATCTCCCTCTTTTACTTTTTCTTCAATGAACAATTCATTCCACTCTGCATTATCTATTCTACTATTGAACTCTTCACGTGTTATTGCACTATGACCATATACTAATTTCGCATCTTCTTTAGCATCTAGCACGTACCAACATTCCGTTTTTCCTAGTTCTCCATTTTCATTCACCTTTGCATAATCATCTTCTGGATGAACTTGAACAGATAAGTTATCACTTGCATCCAAAATTTTTATTAATAACGGAAACTTGTCATAAACTTTTTCGGTAAATACTGTAGGATGTTTTTCGTATGCTTCTTTTAGTGTTAATCCTGCTAGTGATCCATTTATAATTTTTGAACTACCATTATCATGAGCTGCAATAACCCATGCTTCCCCTATATCTCCTTGTGGAATTGAAAAATTAAATTTTTCTAGATTGCGACCTCCCCATATTCTTTCGCAAAATACAGGTTCTAAAAATACTATTTTATCCATTTTTCCCTCCGTAAATTTTAATAACTACATATTCATTATACACCAATTAGTATTCTTTATATAGTAAATAAGTTGTAATTTTTTTCGGGAAATTGTTTTCAAAAAATTAATTTTATGGTAATATATCGTTGTATAGAATTTTTGAAAATAACAAAATTAAAGATGATTAATTCTTAATTTAGAAAGTAGGTATATTATGTTATTAGGTATTGATATTGGTGGTACAAGTATAAAATTTGCTGTTTTTGATGATAATCATAAGATTGTACATTACGAAACTTGTAAAACACCTGACAATGTTACTGTAAAAATCACTGACGAGATGTTTAGAATCGCTAGTAAAATTCGTGAAACTTACAACTTCACTGCTGCTGGTATCTCTGCAGCTGGTGTAATTGACAATGTTCACATGGAAGTAATTCGTGCGGCTCCAACTATTAAAAACTATCTTGGAACTAACTTTAAACGTGATTTTGGAGATAGACTAGGTATTCCTGTTTATGCTGACAATGATGTGAACTGTGCTTTACTTGGTGAACAATGGCTTGGCGGAGCTAAAGGGTTAGACGAAGTATTCTGCATGGCATTAGGAACTGGAATCGGTGGCGCTTACTATCTAAACAGTCTTCCTTTCGGTTCTAACTTCGGTGTAGGAGAAATTGGGCAATCTGTTTATGATTTCGATACTCAAACTACTTACGAACAACGTGCTTCTACTATCGCATTAGATAGAAAAATTAAGGCTGAGATGTACGAAGGACTGAGTGTCATCGAATTCTTCGATCTTTGTAAACGCGAAGATACTAGTGCATTAAAAGTGCTAGATGAGTGGTTATTCGAACTTGCTCGTGGTATTGTTAACTTACTATGTATCTTAGATCCTAAATACATCGTAATCGGTGGTGCTGTTTCTGCTCAAGGTGACTATTTATTAAATAAACTTGAAGCTAAGGTTCGAGAACTTCACCCGATCGAAAATAATCAAACTAAATTCCTAGCCGCTTCACTTGGAAATGATGCTGCTCTTTATGGAGCTATTAGCCCATTTGTAGAAAAATAGAATATTGAAATTTTAGCCCCTCTTTACTTGACGTAAGGAGGGATTTTTTTCAAGCAAACTCCAAATAATTATATATTGCCAGTCTGTAATTCGGGTTGTATTCCCCTCTCACTATAATAAGCTACTTTTTACTGACATTATAGTTAATCGCTTTACTCTATTTGTAATCGTTTAAATTTTTTTACAAATTTCTAATTTTTTCCTTTACAAAGTTCAACATTAATGATAATATAAATTTAAATTAACACATTAAATTTTAATAAACATATTTTTATGAATTATTAGTCAGGGAGGGATCAACTTGAAAAAATACGAAAAGATTATTAATGACATCATCTTAAAGATACAAACCGGTATTTTTAAAGAAGGTGAACAACTCTATACAGAAAAAGAGATAAAAGAAATATATAATGTTAGTAGTACTACTGCCGTACGTGTGCTTAACGAACTTGAAACTGCAGGATATATTTTTAGGATTCAAGGTAAGGGAAGTTTCGTAAATAAAACTTTAGTTAATAAGAAAGTTTTAGTCACAGAAAATAACAACTTCCATAAGCACTTTAAAGAATCAGTATCTGAACACACTGAGGTTGTCGAAGCTGAAATTATTCAAGATAAAGAACTTTGTAGTAAATTAAAATTAAAAAATCAAAAACTTCTGAAAGTTGCTCGTATTAAGTATATCGGTAATATTGTTTGGGCTCATCAAACTAACTATATCCCGCTTAAATATTTACCTGATGTTAATATTAACGACATCGACAGTTTTAAAGAACTTGCTACTATGATTAGAAAAAAATATCGCATCGATATTCACCAAGAAAAATCTGAAAAAACTATGCAAGTTATAGTTGATACTCCTGAAGAAATTGCTAAGTATATCTCAGACGAACCGTGTTTTGAGTTTGATAGGTACACTTACTTTGCAGACGGTAAAATTTTTGAATATGTAAAAATATATATAAATTACAAATACTATAGCTTAACTATTAAAGATTAAGCTCTGATTGGAGTTAACTATGAATAAAAAAGAAAAAATCTTAAACCAAATTAAAGGCGGAATTATCGTTTCTTGTCAGGCTTTACCAGGTGAACCACTATATGTTGAAGAAGGTGGAATCATGAAACTTATGGCTCTTGCTGCTAAACAAGCTGGCGCTGTTGGTATCCGTGCTCAAGGTGTTACTGACATTATTCAAATTAAAGAAACAGTAGATCTACCGGTTATCGGAATTATCAAACAAAGCTACGAAGGTATGTCTCAATTTATCACAGCTACTATGAAAGAAGTAGATGCACTTGTAGCAACAGGTTGTGAAATTATTGCCTTAGACTGTACTTTACGCCCTCGTTTTGATGGAACAACAATCAATGATTTTGTTGCTGAAATCAAAGCTAAATATCCTGATATTGTTTTAATGGCAGATATCGCAACTTTTGAAGAAGGTGTAAACGCAGCTAATATAGGGATTGATTTTGTCGGAACTACATTAAGTGGTTATACAGAAAATACAAAAGATAGACCGAACGAAGTAGACTTGGGTCTTATCAAAAGGCTATCTGAAACTATTTCTGTACCAATAATCGCAGAAGGTCGTATCCACTACCCTGATCAAGCAAAAGCGGCTTATGATGCAGGAGCATTCAGCGTAGTAGTAGGTGGAGCTATCACTCGACCAAAAGAAATAGCAGCTAGATTTATCGATGCAGTGAAATAAACAAAAAGTTCTAATTGACAGTTGATCAATTAGAACTTCTCTTTATGTTACTTTTCCCAAGCACGTCCATCGATGTAGCTTGAATTTCTATAATTTTCTTTCATCGGTTTTACCGGCATTATTATCGATAACAGTATATATATCAATATTGGGCTACCGAATGAGAAAATACTCGCTAATAAGAATAGTACTCGTAAGAAACTAGCACTTATTCCAAATCTTTTACTTAAACCACTACATACTCCAGAGATCATAGCTCCTTCGTATGATTTATACATCTTTTTATCTTCTAAAAAATTAAGAAATTTATTCCATAATTTATTTAATCCATCTATCATAATAAATCCCTCCTGACTTTATTGTTGATATTTTATTATTCTGACTTTATAAATATTATATCACATTTCTATGATATATATTAACTATTGTACTCAGGAAACCTTAAACTAAGTTTATATTATTAAAATTAAGAAAGAAATCATTCTTGTTATTCAATTTTTCTAAAAAATTTCAATTGCCATTTTTGTGTTTCTAGAGCCGTTGTATTCAAATTTACGCTCCAAGGCGGATAAAATCGCATAGACATTTTTCCTTTACTATCTTTTGTTGAGAGAATTTTTCTACGGATAACCTCCTCATTTGGAATAATAAACAGTCCTCTCTTATCGTTGTCAATCACAACAACAACGAGCTCATTCCCCAAATCTTCATTTGTATAAGGAATGTTCTTGTTATTTTGGTCTTTTTGCCAAAAAGCTGTAAAATATCCTTCTTTTTTAGGTGTTCTCTTTGCCAAGCGACATCTTTTATAACCTTGTTCTTCCGTTATTTTAACAAGAATGCCTTCATATTTTTCGTTCCACTTTTCTTTTACAAATTCAAAATCACCATAAAACTCATTAAGAACCCCAAGTATTTTCATTTTAATATATGTCCTCCTTAACAAAAATTTTTCATTCAAATCACTGCATACTAATGATATTATAATCTCTTCATATGATTTATAGTTTTTCTCTTCTAACAAATTAAGAAATTTATTCCATATTTTACTATCCTTACTTTATGAATATTATATCATATTTATAAAGTACTCAAGCGCCTTTTAATTAAGTTTATATTATTAATGTTTTTTATAAAAAAGGGAATGACTTAAAAATCAAGATTTCTTAAGAAATAAGATTTTATCGAGTCACTACCGCACAATTTATTAGATATCTAGAAAACTTTTATAAAGCGAATTCAGATATCAACTAAGCCACTGTGTCTATAAGTTCTCATATAAACTTTGTTAATATTTAGGACTTTTAGGTCAGCCTCATTTATATTGTTCGTAAAATATTTATCTTGTCAAAAAATAAAAGAACACTCCGAAGAATGTTCTTTTACTTTTTGACAAGAGTCTTAAAGGATGGACGGCGTACCCATCATCTCAGGTACTCTATAAAAGAGTGTGTAGAGAGCCTTTTCTACTTCAATAAGACTTTTTCTATTTTTATGTTATAACAAATATGTTGGTTTGTCAATTATTATACTTCTTAATACGTCCACTTCTTATCATACTCTTTAATTTCGCATCAGTAATATCATACATAGAAGCTGTATAAAAATAATTGTTTTTCATATCAAGTTTTATTGCTAATAGTATATTATCTTCAAATAATTTTATACATTCTAAACTAACACCTTTTTCTCTTGGATTAATTCCTACATAATCTGGAGTTTCTATAATATTTTCTATATAAGAAATATACTTAATCGCATGTTTATGTCTACTCTTTTTCATATGAGTTTCTAACCCTCTAGAAATTATTACCTCATCGACATCAATATTAATATCTAACTGCTGTTTTATCTTATTATTAATTTTCACTTTAATCTCTCCCATCCATTTAATTTTATCATATTATAGAGCATTCTTACCACCATTTACTAACTTATTTCAATAATTCAATCTTTATTTTTCTTGATTTTTTATTCTATCCCCTTTTTAAAATTTTTCAAATTTTCTTCTTGACAAGTGAGTGTTTACTCACTATAATATTAATTATAGGGTGAGTTTTTACTCACTAAAGATTTGAAAGCTTATTTCTAATGAGATATTTCTTAGCACCTATCCTGAACTATATAATAATCGTAGTTCTAAAAATATTAGGCGAACTAATATCTCTCAAATAATCTTAGCTATATATTTTTTTAATTTTAAAGTGAGTGTTTACTCACTTTAAAAAGAAAGGTGATTCTTATGAAAAAATTAATACAAATTACTTCATTATCAAAAAGCTTCGGGGATCAAACAGTACTTGACAACATTGATTTCAATCTAGAAAAAGGTGAAATTGTCGGTCTTATCGGTCCATCAGGATCGGGAAAATCAACATTAATAAAAACAATGCTCGGTATGGAAAAAGCGGATAAAGGTGAAACTCTTGTTCTTGATAACAAAATGCCAAAAAGAGAAATTCTTTCTAATATTGGATATATGGCACAAAGCGATGCCCTTTATGAAATACTTACCGGCTACGAAAATTTAGAATTCTTTGGGAAAATAAAAGGTATTCCTTCAAAACAACTAAAAAAAGAAATAGCTTATGTAGCAAAAATAGTCGACCTAACCGACCACTTAAAAAAATTAGTATCGAATTATTCAGGTGGGATGAAACGCAGACTTTCACTTGCTATTGCGCTAATCGGTAGCCCTGAGTTACTTATACTCGATGAACCTACAGTTGGTATAGACCCTAGCCTTCGCCGTAACATTTGGAAAGAATTATTTAAACAAAGGGATAACGGTGTCGGAATCCTTGTAACAACTCACGTAATGGACGAAGCAGAACTTACAGATAAAGTTGGACTTCTTCTTCGCGGAGATATTATAGATTTTGACACACCAAAAGATTTAAAAGAAAAAAATAATGTTATTACTATCGAAGAAGTATTCTTAAAAGCGGAGGAAAAATAACATGAGAATTTTAACTATTTCAAAAAGAGTTTTTAAGGAGTTTTTTAGAGATAAAAGAACTTTAGCTATGATGTTCATCGCTCCAATTTTTATAATGTGGTTAATTAGCATAGTCTTTTCAGCAAACACAAATTCTGAAATTACTGTTGCTTCTGTAAACACTCCTCAAAGTGTCGTTTCAGTAATGAAAGATATCGACAATGTTCATATAGAGGAATATCAATCAAAAGAAACAGCCGAGGAAAAGCTAAAAAATAACGAGATTGACACTATAATTTCTTACGATAACAATACCTACACGGTTACTCACGCTAATATAGACACTACAAAAACTATGCAAGCCCAACAAGTTTTAAAAAATTCTATAAAAGCATCAGAAGTAAAAAAATTGATAGAAGTTGTAAAAAAAGTAAATCCTAAATTAGGTGATAATAAACAAGAACCTGAAGTTAAAGAATATTATAATTATGGTAATGCAGATTCAACATTTTTCAATAAAGTTGCACCTACTTTAATTGCTTATATCATATTCTTCTACGTGTTTCTAATCTCTGGTATGGCACTATTAAAAGAACGTAATAGCGGAACTTTAGATAGACTTTTAGCAACTCCAGTAAAAAGAAGCGAAGTCGTCCTAGGTTATGTATTATCTTATAGCTCATTAGCCATAATTCAAACTATTATCGTCACTTTATCATCTGTATATTTATTAAATATTGAAGTTGCTGGAAATCCATTTTATGTTATAATAGTTAATGTATTACTAGCAATGGTTGCTTTAACATTAGGTTTACTAATCTCAACGGTTGCAAAATCAGAATTTCAAATGATGCAGTTCGTTCCGGTAATAGTTATTCCACAAATGTTCTTTTCAGGAATAGTATCTGTTGAAAGTATGGGGAAAATCGCCGTCTATATTAGTAAAATCCTACCTGTTACCTACGCTAGTGACGGTTTAAGCAAAATAATTTTAGAAGGTAAAAATCCTCTTGCGATTATAAATGATATAATAATTCTACTTGCACTTTGCATCCTTCTAATAATCCTTAATATTCTGGGCTTAAAACGATATAGAAAAGTTTAAAAAAACAATAGGAGACTCTTATGACTGAAAACATCTTAAAATCTTACTTTAGCATATCTCATGACGAAACCTTCCCACCTGGTAAGAAAAAAACAATAGAAGCTGCGATTAAATTATTCGCAAAACAAGGATACCATGGGACATCTACACTTCAAATTGCTAAAGAAGCAGGCGTTAGTCAGGCAACAGTATTTAAATACTTTAAAACTAAAGAAGATTTATTGTATTCAATAATAGTCCCTGTTATTCCTAAATTATTTTTAAATTTTCTAAAAAGAACTCAAAATACTAACTCTCTTGAAGAATTAATCAGTTATGCTGTAGAAGATCGCATGGTTTTCCTAAAAGAAAATAAGGATATTGTAAAAATAATCTATTCAGAAATATTAACAAATGAAAATTTTAAAACACAACTTATTAATTCTTTAAAAATAACATTTGAAAAAATAGATTTCAAAGCAATATTACAAACATATAAAGAAAATACTCCTGAAGTTAACGAAAACTTATCGACAGCCGAAATAATTCGTTCATTCTCAGGACCTATCACTACGTACTCTGTCCAAAGATTTATTCTTTTTGAGAACATTCCGTGCCCTACTGAGGAGCATGATCTACAATTTATTAAACAACAAATTTATAAAAACTTAACAAGGTAATAAATAAAGAGGAGCTTGGTATTTTCCAAGTTCCTCTCACTTTTTATTCACCTAATCTAATTACCTTATCACAGATTGATAATGTTGATTTATTATGTGAAATTATTATTGTTATCTTATCTTTTTTACTTTCTTCTAAAGCTTTTAGCACTTCGATTTCACTGAAGATATCTATATTCGCTGTTGCTTCATCAAGAATTAGAAGTTTACTATCATTGTAGAATGAACGCGCTACTGATAAGCGTTGTTTTTGCCCTGAACTTATATTTGAACTTCTCTCACCAACGATCTCATTTTCGCGACGTTTCAAGTTATCCACAAAACCTCTTAGATTTGTTTTTCTTAATGATGCATCAAACTCTTCTTTATCTAAATCTTTCTCGAAGAATGTGATGTTATCTTTAATTTTCGCATTGAATAAGTAACTATCTTGCAGAATTATCGAGCTATTTTCTCTAAAGTAACGGTTATCTATATCTCTTAGATCAATACCATCGATAGTGATACTACCTTCCATGTTTTCATCTGAGATGAATTTCATAATAAGTTTCGCTATTGTAGATTTACCACATCCACTAGGTCCACTTAATCCGATAATCTCACCTTTTTTCACATCGAAGCTTAGATTATCCACTACAGTATTATCAGCGTATCGATATGTTAAATTATCAACTTTAAGTTCGTTAAAATCAACAACTACACCACTATTTTCCGCTTCTTCCGGCGTATTCATAAGCTCTAAAAATCTCTTTCCACTAGCCATCGTCTGACTTAATGTTGAAGCAAGGTTCCCCATGTATAAAATAGGAATAAATGATACGATAAACATCGCAACTAATGAAACAGTTACAAACTGACTATCAAGTGAAGACGCCACATAGATAAATGCCAATACCCCGATATTATAAGTTACAACATTTAGAACATTCAAATCTACTAAAAATTTATTTTTAAGATATGAACTTCTTGTCAGTTCTTCGGTTTCCATATCGATATTACGTTTTGCTTCATCGATTTTTCCATATTGCAATGTTTCAAAAATTCCATAAGCCTCTTCTGATGAGTTGTTGTTTACTTGAGTCAGTTTACGACGATAATTTTCACCAACATCTTGCCCAACATTTCTAAAGCTTAACGGATACACAAGTCCGATTACAATATAAATTATTAACGCTACTAATGCTAGTTTTATACTAAAGAATAGTAAGAAGAAACTAACTACTAAACTTTGCACTATATAAATCATAAACGGTGTTATCGTATGCGCATAAAAAACTTCTAATAACTCGATATCAGTCGTAATCATCGTCATGTAATCACCAGATGTGTTTTTTGTAAAACTATCGACAGAAATACGTTTAAATTTCTCTAAAACTTTAACACGTAAGGCATGTAATACTTTGAACGCTACGTAGTGATTTAAAAGTTGCTCAGTATAACTAAATAATCCTTTTAACACAGCTAAAGCAAATATTACTACGAATAAAATTACAGCTATTGTCGTTATTTTTGTTAGAAAGAATAACGAGATGAAGTAGGTAAATACGACAAGTGTTAAGTGCCCTAAACTTCCGAATAAAGTCGCTCTAAGTAATGGACGTTTAAAATCCTGAGCAATAACTAAAAGTTGTTTTAATTCTCTTAATGATGTCATTACTCTACCTCCTTAGCTAAAAATTTTGATTTCAGTTGTTGTTGATCTGTGAACAATCTTCTATACAATGAATTTTCTTCAATCAACTCATCATGTGTTCCTTCTTCGATAATTTTCTTATCTTTCAGAACATAGATATTATCTGCATTTGTCACAGTCTCTAAATCGTGAGAAATAACGATAATAATTTTTCCTTCTTTAATTGAATCAAAGGCGTTAAGTACGATTTCCTTACTGTAATCATCAATATTCGATACGGCTTCATCAAGTATATATAAGTAAGAATCTTTCAAAATTGCTTTTGCTGCAAGTAATCTTTGTTTTTGACCACCAGAAAGATTCGAAGCTCCTATTGCAAGTTCATAATCTAGACCGCCGTGTTCTTCTACGAAATCTCTAAGATTAACTTTTTCTAATGCATTATACATTTCTTCTTCGTTTATATTTTTACGAACACTTAAATGCTCTCTTACAGTACCTTTTACTAAGTAACTATCATTAGTAATAAGTGTCGTTATTTTAGCCATCTCTCTAGTAGGAATACTATCAATATTGAAGTTATCATATTTTATATTTCCACTATAGTTAGAATTTAAACCTAAGATTAGTTTGATAATAGTAGACTTACCACTTCCGCTTTCTCCTACTAACGCTGTTTTCGTACCAGGTTTAAATATCATATTGATATTTTCTAAAGTCGTCTCCTCTCCATAAGAGAAGCTTACATTGTTCAGAACAATATTCTTTCCAGATTCTACCTCGATAGTCTCGTCTTTTTCTTGCTCTGGATGATCAAGAAGTTTATAAATATTATCTAACTCAACATTCCCTTTCATCGAAATATGGAATAAGCCACCTAAAGCACGCAACGGTTTGAAACATTCTAGAGAAGCTACAATTACGAAAATAATAAGTTTCTGATCTTCCACCACAAAAATAGCAATAATCGATAAGACAAATATAGAAACATAAGTAATAGCATCCATCACATTGATAGAATTAAGTTGGTGACGAAGTAACGCCATCGTTGATTTTCTATATTTCGCACTACGAGTATCAACATCACTCGCTACGTTATCTTCTTTGCCGTAAATTTTTGCTGTTGTGAAACCTGATAATCTATCGTAGAATACTTCTGATAAACTCAAGAAATCGCTGAAATTCTTTTTATTAGCTTTTTTCGATTTCTTAATAATAATCATAATAGACACAGGAATAAGCGGATATAGTAATAACATCGCTATAAATAGTAAGATGTGAATTTTCCCATAAATCACAAACGAGCTAAGTACTATAAATAATGTCGCAAACATCTGCGGTACAAACTTATTGAAATAAAACTCGATATTCACAATTGATGAAGAATTCATCACAAGAAGACTACCAGTATTTACTGCTTCTGTATAATTTAGTGAAAGTTTTTCTACTTTGTTGTAAATCTCTTTCCTTAATGTATTTCTAACCTGTTTAGAAATTTTGTGACTGAAGTAATTATCCCCTGTTGTAGCTGCGTAATAAACTACTAAACCTACTACCGTTTTTAGAATAAATCCTAATACAGCACCGCTTCTACTCTCTTCACCTAGTGAATAAAATAGAAAATCTACGAAATTGTAGATAAAAAATAGCGAGCACCAAAAGGCAACAAGTTTAAGAATCGCTACGAGATATACTTCTTTTTTGATATTAAAGAGAGCCATCGCTCTACCATCTATCTTCATAATATCTCCTTATTTAATTTCAAATTTAGATTTTTTACATAAAATAAGTAAAATATAATATCGAACTTAGGTTGTTTTTTATAAAATTCAAACATTTACTCTTTTTATGAAAAAGGCTCTAGCTACCTTTATTGATATTTATTATCAATTATTATTATACTATATAGCTAAATTAAAAGATAGCTTTTAAGTTTATTGTTACGAAAATGTTCAAAAATATAGATAACGTTCGGGAAGCGGGGTTTTAGGGTTGTGCCTAGATATTTAGAATTTTTTCTTGATGACCTTCTTAGGAAGACAGGAGTAGAGAAATCTTTTTTTATTGTTCTTTCGGAACACACACTTCATTCCTATTTCATAAGAACAAAAGTCCAAATGCAAATAAAACGAAAAAACTCCAGATTTTTCTCTGGAGTTTATTTTCGTCTATTCTTTTATAATTCTATAGTAAATTTTTGATGTTATTGCATAAACTATTAGATAGAAGATTGCGAAGACTACGATTGTCACAGCAAGCGCCTGTAAGAATATGCTGCTATCTGTTATTAAGAATAATCTTAAGATTTTCTCAATAAATGGATATGCTACTATCGTGTGTAATGTCGCTATAATTAGCGGTGAGAAGAAGATTAACAATACTTGTGATCTTATTGATTGTTTAATCTGTTTATCTGTAATACCTACTTTTCTCATGATTTCAAAGTTTCCTTTATCTTCATATCCTTCTGAGATTTGTTTGTAGTACATGATTACTACTTGAGATGTTACAAATATTAAACTTATGAACACTCCGATGAATAAGAATGATGCAAAGACTCCTCTAAATGTAAGTTTATTTTCATCTTTCCCTTCTATTTCAATTCCCACTTGTTTTTCTAATTTTTTAAAACTTTCGATTACCTTAGCTTCTTTAGTAGTGTCTTTAATATTAAATGCAACATAGTTTTGAACTGTAGTTGATCCAGTTACTATACCTATTCCTTTACTATCTGGATTTTGTTTACTAAGTTCGTCTATTCTCGCAGCTAATTGTGTTTCTATTTTTTCCGCTTCTTTATCATCTTTTACAACAACGTAGTAAGTATCAATAACATTCGCTGCTGCTGAACCTATTGCTCCTGGAAACTCTGATAGTTTTTCTTTAATTTTATACTCGCTACCATTTAGTGAAATAGTATTATTATTGTACTCACCTTTTTTATCAATATGTAAGAAAATTTCGTTACTTTCTAATGTTTTATTTTTATTAGCTGTCTTGTTATAATCTTTTAATTCAAGGACAACTATCATTTTAACATTACTTAAGTCTATACCTATATTTGATTCGAAATTAAATTTATCTTCAACTAATCTTCCTACCATAGGTAATGAATTATATGAGACCATGTCTTCCACTTCAGTTCCCGCTTCTTTAGCTGATAATTTTGCATTATTTTCAATTTCTTTTAGTTTAGAGCTAGTAGAATGATAACCTGCGATCATTATTTGTTTTGGGAATCTTTCGTTATAAGATTTTTCCATACCTGCATATAACGCTGATGTTGTCCCCATAGTTACAAGAACCATTGTAGATAATATACAAATATTCGCTAATCCCACTGCATTTCTTTTCATTCTATATAATAAACCAGAAACACTGATGAAGTTTTTAGGTTTGTAGTAGAAGTTTTTATTATTTTTCATGATTTTTAGTACTGTTATACTAACTGCCATGAACACTAGATATGTACCTATAATTACCGCAATTACTGCAAAGAAGAATACTGTTATTGCTTTTATAGGATTTTGTACAGTTTGGGCTGTGTAATAACCATAACCAATTAATGCTAAACCAATTATCGCTAAAATCCATCTAGCTTTTGGTTCTTTTTCACCTTTATTTTCATCTTTTAATAAAGCTACTATTCTAAGTCTAGCTATTTTTATAACAGTATAAAGTAATAATAAGAAGTATACTCCTCCGAATAATAATACTGAGAATACTATAGCTATCGGCGTAATACTAAAACCGAAAGTAACCGTTGCCGAGAATAATTTCAATAGTATTAACAGCATAAGTTTATCGAATAAAATACCTAATCCAATACCGACTACTATGGTAGTTATAGCGATAAAAATCGTTTCTAGCACTAAAATTTTTGCTATTTGTTTTTTTGTCATACCTAACACGGCATACAACCCAAATTCTTTTACCCTACGTTTTACTAAAAAACTGTAAGTGTAAAATAAGAATATTGTAGAAAAAATTGCTATTACAATTATTCCTAAACTTAACACCTGTTTAGTCGCTTCAATACCATTTGGAAGTTTGTTTAAGTTATCCCCAAAGGCTAAAGATGACAAGATATAAAACGACATTATTGTGAAAATTGTAGATAATACATAAGGTATTATAAATCGTTTGTTTTTTACAAGGTTGTTTAAAGCAAATTTGCTATAAAAGAAGCTCATCTTACTCACCTGCCTGCATTAAAGTTAACGTATCATTAATTTTTTGGAACATCTCACTTGTAGTCGCATTTCCTTTTCTAAGTTCATGGAAGACTACTCCGTCTTTAATAAATAATACACGTTTAGCACGAGCTGCTGTTTTCACAGAGTGCGTAACCATAATAATTGTTTGTCCTACGTTATTAAGTTTTTCAAAAACTTCTAACAGTTGATCTGTTGATTTTGAATCTAGTGCTCCTGTAGGTTCATCTGCTAAGATAAGTGCTGGATTCGTAATAATCGCACGCGCTACCGCAACCCTTTGACGTTGACCGCCAGATACTTCATATGGATACTTATTGATTAATTTATCAATTCCTAAAGGTTTAGTTACTTTCTCTAATCTTTTTTCCATATCTTTATATTTTTTATTAGCTAGCACTAACGGTAATAAGATATTATCTTTTATAGAGAAATTATCCAGTAGGTTGAAATCTTGGAAGACGAATCCTAGATTGTCACGGCGGAAATTCGCTAAGTCTTTATCTTTCAACTTGCTTAAATCTAAATTGTTTAAATTCACATTTCCTGACGTTGCTTTATCGAATGTTGCAATAATATTTAATAAAGTAGTTTTACCACTTCCACTCTCACCCATAATCGCTACATATTCACCATTATCTACTGCAAAATTTACATTTTTTAACGCTTCTGTACTTTGAGTACTTAATCTTGTTGTATAAACTTTTCTTACATTGTTGACTTCTAATAACATTTTTATCACTCCTAAATTCTTTTTATTTAATCTATCTAGTTCGAACTTTTCTACAACTTCCTCGTTGTTTATATTTATATTCTACCTTACTTTTCTTACAGATTCTATCGATTTTCCTTACAAAAAAGCTCCCAACCTTACACTTTTGTAAGATTGGGATATTTATTAGTTTTTATTTGCTATTGAAGTTACTTGAGTTTTTCCTATGAATATTCAACGTAATAAAATATCTTCATATCTAGCCCTAATCCCTCAAAGTATCTTCTTTCGGGAATGTTATTTCTACTCTAGTTCCTTCACCTACTTTTGAAGAAATTTCAATATGATGTCCAAGTTTATCTAGAGTTTTTTTACATAAATACAAACCTAAGCCGCTCGATTTTTTTTCATATCTTCCATTAAAACCTGTAAAACCTTTTTCGAAAATTCGAGGTAAATCTTCTTCTTTGATTCCTATCCCTTTATCTTCTATAACAAGTCTATTTTCATAGGTTTCTATAGTAATTTCTCCACCAGTGCTAGAGTACTTCACACTATTACCTAGTATTTGTTCGAAAGCGAAGCTCAACCATTTTTTATCACTAATTACCATTGTTTCATGTGAAACATAGTTTAATTTTATTTTTTTATTAATGAATATAGTCGCATATTTTTTCACACTATCTTTCACAACTTCATCAAGATTAATCTTAGTTATAACGTAATCTGATGACGTGCTATCTAATCTTATATACGTCAGAACCATCTCAACATAACGTTCTATTTTAAACAATTCTTGCTGTAAGTTTTTCTGATCTACTTCTTCATTATCTAATAGAAAATTCATCGCAGCAATCGGTGTTTTTATCTGATGAACCCACATACTATAATAATCAACCATATCTGTGTTTTTTTGTTTATTCTTTTGAATTTCGTTCTCTAACTCTCTATATAATTTCTCTATAATTTTATGGTAATAATCAATCCTAATATCCAAACTCTTCGGTAAATCTTCACGATCATTAATTATGTTTTTCTCTAGAAATTTTAATTTTTTATAACTCTTTCTGTAATTAATAAAATCCATCGCGTTCCCAATAAGACCCGCTAAAAAACATAGACTTCCTGTATAAATTAGAGTTTCTAGTGGCAAATTATATAAATAAAACATAAAGAAAAATATAGCAATAAAAACTACAAATAAAACATAAGTTTTCGTGTTTTTCTTTAAATAACTTTTTAATATTTCCATTAGACGATATATCCTTTACCTTTTTTAGTAGTAATAAATTCATCTATTCCGATACTTTTTAATTTTGCACGAAGTCGATTTATATTAACAGACAAAGTATTTTCATCGATAAAGTTATCACTTTGCCACAAAGCGGTAATTATTTCTTCTCTTGTTACTATTTTTTCTCTGTTTTCTAATAATACTGTAAGAATTTTACTCTCATTTTTAGTTAATTCTGCGTGATTATCTTGGAATTTCACCTCATCACGGCTCATATCAAAAATTACATCCTTATACACTACAAGATTCGAAGATCCACTAAAATTATAAACACGGCGGAGTAGTGCTTCTATTTTTGCCTTCAAAACAACTAGCTTAAATGGTTTTTCTATAAAATCATCCGCACCGATATTCATAGCCATAACAATATTCATATCGTCATTCGCAGATGAAATAAAAATTATCGGCACTTTCGACAATTTCCTAATCTCTTCACAAAAATAATAACCATCAAAATAAGGTAGGTTGATATCCATTAAAACCAAATCAGGTGATTGCTCCACAAATTCCTTAACCACATTTTGAAAATCTACAACTTCGTGTGTAGCATACTGCCACTTTTGTAAATATCCTGCTATAGAATTAGAAATTATCTCATCGTCTTCTACTATCATCACTTTATACATATGTTCACCCCTTAGCTACTATTATTACTAAAATTATATCATAAAGATATTTTATTTGATATATATCTGCAAAAAATTAATATTATCTTTAAAATTCCTATCTTCAATAAAAAAATAGAGATTATTCAGAAGTAGTATTATGAAATATTCACACTGTTTTGCTTCTATTTCAATCTTCTAAATAATCTCTATTCAAAAAGAGAAAATTGTGGATTAAGATATTTTTAAGTATTAGTATTAAAATAAATGGCTGTCAAGGGTGTTAAAAATTCTGTCTTAATCCACAAAATTTAATAAAATATTAATTATTTTAATTAAATGTTTCTTGTGAAACTTTTCTCTATTAAATATTTTCTAACGCTAAACGTAAATCTTCTATTAAATCATTCGCATTTTCTAATCCGATTGATAATCTGATTTGCTCAGGAGTTATTCCTGTATATTGTAACTCCTCTAGGTTTAATTGACCATGTGTTGTTGTCGCTGGATGAATAGCTAAACTTTTCGCATCTGCTACATTTGCTAAATTTGAGAATATTTCTAAATTATCAATTACTTTACGTGCAGCTTCTTCCCCACCTACTACATCAAACGAGAAGATTGAACCACTTCCTTTTGGTAGGTACTTTTTAGCAAGTTCGTAGTATTTATTTCCTTCTAATCCTGGATAGTTTATTGAAGCTACTTTCGGGTGTTTCGCTAGGAAGTCTATAACTTTTTGAGTGTTTTCTATGTGACGTTCTACTCTTAGAGATAATGTTTCTAAACCTTGTAATAATAAAAATGCGTTAAACGGTGATAATGCTGCCCCTGTGTCACGTAATAACTGTGTTCTTACATTTGTAATGAACGCCGCAGCTCCTACATCTCTTGTATAACTCAAGTTATGGTAACTTGGATCTTCAACAACTAATTGTGGGAATTTTCCACTACCTTCCCAGTCAAACTTACCACTGTCTACGATAACTCCACCAATTGATGTACCGTGTCCTCCAATGAATTTAGTTGCAGAGTGAATAATAATATCTACACCATGGCTAAATGCATTGATTAAGTATGGACTAGCAAATGTGTTGTCTACCACTAATGGAATTTTGTGTTTATGAGCAATTTCAGCCCATTTTTCTAAATCAGCAACATTTGCTAATGGGTTCCCTAAAGTTTCTACAAATAAAGCTTTAGTTTTATCAGTAATTGCTTGTTCAATTTCTTCAAAGTTATCTGGATCAACAAAAGTTGATTCTACACCGTAGCGTGGTAGTGTAAGTTTTAATAGGTTATATGTCCCACCATATATATTTTTAGAAGATACGATGTGATCTCCTGCATGTGCTAATGTTAAGAATACATATGTAATTGCAGCCATCCCCGAAGCTACAGCTAATGCTCCAACTCCACCTTCTAATGCGTTAATTCTCTCTTCAAACACAGAAGTAGTAGGATTAGTAATACGAGTATAAATATTACTGGCTTTTCTTAATGCAAATGCATCTGCTGCATCTTGAGTATCATCAAAAACGAATGATGTTGTTTGATAAATAGGAACAGCTCTTGCTTTTGTATCTCCAACTGTTTGTCCTGCGTGTAATTGTAATGTTTCAAAACTAAATTTTCTTGTCATAATATGTTTCCTCTTTTCTACGTTTATATAAGTTCTGCATTTTTAGGTAATAAAAAAACACCTCTATTGCGTATACAATAGAGGCGATCATCTTATTTCGCGTTACCACTCTAGTTTATACTAACCTTACGATTAGTACCTTATTCAGTACATGTTTATACTGTGTGCTATATCGTGCAACCCACGTGTTCACCTATTAGATAAACAAAACTCTAAGACCATTTTCAACTAATCTTCACCGTGTTGCTTCACACCACCCAGCAACTCTCTGTTTTAGCTACGTATTAATCTACTTATCTTTTCAACGTTTATGTATTAAATTTAAAACTATTGTACACCCGTTCTCTACATTTGTCAACAACTTTTTTCTGAAAATTTAAACATTTTATTTTTCTTCTATAAGATGTTAAATAAAAAAACTCATAGAAATATTTTAATTTATTTATTATTTTATAAACGAAAATTCAGTATAATTATTTATTTTAATTTAAGAAATCGTAATTTTTGTGGATTTCCACACTGAAATTATAAAATAAAAAGGTAAAAAACAACGAAAAGAAGGAAGATAGAAAATATAAAAATATAAAATTGGAAAAATAGTAAAAATATAGCATAAAGTAAAAAAAACAAAAAAAGAATAATAAGGGTATAATGACAATGTTAGTAAAAATAAAAAATATCAATAAAAAATAGAAGATTATTATAAAATTCATCCATAAAATGATGAGATTATCTAGTTATCTTCTATTTTTGTTATATTTTCAGTTTAGATTATTATTTAAACTAAATCAAATAGCAACTTATATTTATCTATTATTTCCTTTAATTCTTCTTTTTCAATACTTTCTTCTATATCAGATACCCCTCTTGCTTTCAAATCTAAAGCAATAGTTTGATCAAGCATTACTTTTCCTTTAATAACTCTAGTACTTTTTAAAGAATGATATGTAGGATACTCTCTTTTTGTTGTAGATATTGGTGCTACAATAGTTAACCCTCCAAATCTAACCACTAAATCATGGCTAAGCGCAATTGCGGGTCTCTTATTTCTTTGTTCATGACCAATGCTAGGATTAAAATCTACAAAAAAAATATCTCCTTGTGTTACTACCATTTTAATTCTCTCCCTTTGGCTTCTCCCCAATCATTTTCATTATGACGGATTCCATCATCCTCCCAATTAGAAAACAACTCATGTATAGTATTAGGTTGTTTTACTTCTGGAGTTAACACAATTGATTCTCCTTGCACCGAAATTAAGAACCTCTGATTAACATCAATATTTAATAATTTTAAAACACTTGTTGGTATTCTTGTAGCTTTTGAATTCCCCCATTGTGATAATGTTGTGTATTCATTGATAATTTGATTCATAAATATCATCTCCTTTATAATTAGGATATCCTACGTATATACTTTTGTCAAGTATAATAATTCCTTTGCTCTTCTTCCTTTTTTCTATCCCCTCACCTATATTAATTCAATTACAGCTACTTTTCTCCTTTTTTATGATATAATAACAATAATAACACTCATATTACAATATGATTATCCTAGGAGGTTTATATGGAATTTACTAAAATAAATAACGGTTTTGTTAAATATGATGAAAATGGTAGAGTTATAGCTGAAATCACCTATGCTACTACTAGTAATCCTAATGTAGTTCTCGCTGATCACACATTTGTTGATTCTTCTCTTCGTGGTCAGGGGGTTGCTGGTAAATTATTAGATGTTCTTGTTAAAGATATGGCAGTTCAAAACAAAAAAATTAAAGCTTCTTGCTCTTATGTCGTTAAAAAATTCCAAGAAGATTCTTCTTTCGATTTTATTAACGCCGATAAATAGTATTTAAATAGCAGAAAATTGGAAATCAATTTTCTGCTTTCTTTTTAATAATATTAAGTTGTATTACTATTTTTTTATTTTTATCGTTTTATATTGTCTTCTGTAATTTCTTTATTCTTGTTTAATAATATTATTATTTTAATATTCTATTATGTGTAGTTGACCTTTGTCGTACTCCGCTAAGAATATTTTAGATGTATCTTCGTATCCTAATTCCAATAAAGTTTCTTTTAACCATTCTTCTATTTTATTCATAGACTCTAATGAATTCACTAGAATGTTACCGTCTGTTATTACTGGATATTTAGGATTTTCATCTCCTTCTAATACTACGATTAATTGTCCGTTTTGCTCTAAAACAGCTCTTTTTACTTTTTTAATACTATAGATTCCTTGATTTCTTAGTTTAAAAGCTAAATCATTCGCAGATAAGCCACTTTTTCTCGTAGCTTCTACATCTATTTTTCCATTTTTTATTACTGTAGTAGGTTGACCGTCTACTATTTTTTTGAAAAACATATTATTTGTTTTTAACCACTTTTGTGTAAGTACTAAAATCACCCAAATTAATAGAATGTTTATATATTGTAAAATCGAAATTGCTTGGTTATAAATTACTCCACCAATTATTCCCCCGAGTACGTAGTTTTGCACTTGATCACTCGCTGATGCTGGTGCTAAGTTACCTTTACCTGATACATTTATAACAAATACTAATGATAGTAATCCTAACGCTAATTTTATTGCTATATCTATATATGAAAGTTGCATTATTTATTTACCTCCACTTTCTCAACTATTGGATCTACCAATTCAATTTTTTCTAATAAGTAATCATCTTTTTTGCCGCTGTTTATTACTCTATAATAAGAATTATCTATTTTCACAAATGCATTTTCTATAGATGCCTCACTATTGATGTAAATACGTGTTTTTTCTACATTTAAATGCTTCGCTATTTTTTCAATGAATTGTACAGAACTTCTGTATTGATTAGAGGAAACAGATTTATCTTTGTAGTTTCCTATACCTATAGTTATCGCTAATACCATTCCTAATACTAATATAATTGATAACTCTCTATATTTTGTATCTTGTCTATTTTTATAATATTTAAACAAACTGAATAATAACACTAAAAGTAGCACACCTACAACAACTATCCCTACAACGTTGTTTTGCGCTATTTTACTTTGTAAGTATCCATAAGAATAAAATTTCATTTTCCTCCTTTTTTTGTTTCACATGAAACTATCGAAATTTTAAATTATCTTATGAATGTTTCATGTGGAACTTCTATATTATCTTGTTTCATCTCTAATTGTTTCACATGAAACTTTTCTTTGTTTTACTTCTAATTCATACGCTACCCTTTCTTTGTCATCCAAAATATTTTTCATAGTTAATTTTATAACACCTTTTTCTTTAAATCCAAATCTACTTAAAAATTTTCTCATTATTTTATTATCTATATGAGTATCTATTCTTAAAAATTTTATATTTTGAGATTTAGCAAAAAAATAAATAGATTCCATAAATTCACGAGCAATTCCCTGATTACGTAATTTTTTTGATGTAGCTAAACGATGAATAGCCAAATAACTACTGTTTTCTAACCAAACTGAAGGATAGTTTTCGTAATCTTCATCGTATGGAGTTAACATTGCGGTTGCAACAATCACTCCAGATTTTTTGTAGACATAAGAAAGACTTTTGTTTATATCTTTAATAATATCTTCTTTACTTGGCGAGCCATATTGCCATTGATTTATACCTTGTTGTCTTAGAAATTCTCTACCGTCTTCTATAATCTCTAAAACACACTCCAACTCTTCTATTTTTGTTTTTCTTATCATATTTTTCACCTATTTAATTCTGATTAGATTTTCTTGATATCTATGTTTTTTATCTCGTAATAAAGTTCTTATTACCTGTAGAGTACTTTTAAGAGCATCTATAGCAGAAAATTCCCAAATCATAGTTGCCTCCATAAGAAGTTCAAAGGCGTTTTTAAAACCCGTAGCTCTTTCAGCACCTCTAGCATCCCCTATAAATAATGTATTATTTAAAGATATTTCATCCATTATTATTAATTCTGGTTTATACCCCTCAAATAAATGCAAAACTTCAGCTAAATGTGGATCTATTATGTCTTCTTTTTCCAAGTATTCTATATACTCTCTTTCTGTTTCAAAAATTGGTAACTGTATATCTCTTTCTACTAAATAATTTCGCCCATATGTCTCTCTAACAATATCTATTTTCCCTAATTCATCGAATTTTATATAATCAATAGAATATTGTGAGTCACAGTCGTTTACGTCTTCTATATAGAATTTTGATCCCATAAATTACCTCTTTTCTTAAAAATTAATAACGGATGCTACTTAAACTTATAATTTATTCTGATTAAGTCGCCTCCGTTTATTATATTATGATTTTTTTAAGATTATTTTAATATCACACTACACTTTAAAATCAGACTTAAGTCTAGTGCATTAAAAATATACGCTATGGATTTTCCCACAACGTATATTATATTTTACAACAAATTGTCTTTTAATACAAGCTCTACAGGACAGTGATCACTGCCGAATATTTCATTGTGAATAGCAGCACTTTCTAAATATTCTTCCATATCTTTACTTACTAAAAAGTAATCTATTCTCCATCCTGCGTTGTTTTTACGTGCATTAAAACGGTAACTCCACCATGAATAAGCGCCTGTTAAATCAGGATAATAATATCTAAAAGTATCGATAAACCCCGCATCTAATAACTTCGTAAATTTATCTCTTTCTTCTGGTGTGAAACCTGCATTTTTAGTATTTGATTTTGGATTTTTTAAATCTATTTCTGTGTGAGCTACATTTAAATCTCCACAAACAACTACCCCTTTTGTTTTGTTTAATTCTAATAGATAGTTTTTAAAATCTTCTTCCCAACTCATACGGTATTCTAATCTCTTAAGTTCACTACCTGAGTTCGGCGTGTATACTGTAATAAAGAAAAATTTCTCATATTCTAGCGTGATGACACGCCCTTCTGTATCATGTTCTTCTATTCCTATTCCATACGTTACATTTAATGGCTCGTGTTTAGTATATATAGCTGTTCCTGAATATCCTTTACGCTCTGCATAGTTGAAATAACTATAATACCCATCGAATTGTAAATCTAATTGACCTGCTTGCATCTTCGTTTCTTGTAAACAGAAGAAATCAGCATCTAATTGCTTAAAATCTTCTTCAAAATTTTTACCAACGATTGCTCTTAAACCATTGACATTAAAACTTATACATTTCATTTCTTTCTCCTTTTTGTTTCATGTGAAACTATTTTTTCTTATATTTCTTGTTTCATGTGAAACATTTTATCTTGTTAGTACTGCCGAAACATTCTTTAACTTGATTATTCTGTTTCACGTAAAACATTTTAGTCTTTCTTTTATGTTTTTTCTAATTTATTTATTTTCCTAGACAGAATCTACTGAATAATTCATTTATTAGTTCATCACCAGAGTTTTCCCCGATAACTTCTCCTAATAGGTTGAATGTATTCGTATAATCTATTAAGACCATATCTACTTCTAATCCTAATTCAGCAGCTCCGATAGCATCGTTTAAACTTGTTAAAGCACGTTGAATAAGGTTGATTTGACGTGTGTTTGATAAATATGTCGCATCTTTTGGACGAGCAGCTCCACCGAAGAATAAGTCTCTTATATTTTTCTCTAATTCATCTATTCCTTTATATGTTGTCATAGATGTTTTTATAATAGGATGATTGTACGCTAATTTTTCAACTTCTGCAATATCAATTTTCGTCTCTAAATCTAATTTATTTAATATTACAATAGTTGTTTTCCCTTCAGTTAGTTTTAATAGTTCTTTGTCGTCTTCAGTTAGTTCTTCACTACTATTTAATAAGAATAATACTAAATCAGCTTTTTCTAGTGCTTCTTTACTGCGTTTAACACCAATTTGTTCTACGATATCATCTGTTTCACGAATACCCGCCGTATCGATTAATTTAATCGGTACTCCTTTAATATTTACATACTCCTCCAATACGTCACGTGTTGTTCCTGCTATATCAGTTACGATAGCTTTATTTTCTTGTAATAGGTTATTTAACAGCGAACTCTTCCCTACATTAGGACGTCCGATAATCGCTGTATTTATCCCTTCTTTTATAATTTTCCCTTGTTTTGATGTTTCTAATAGACTTTCTAAACTATTTCTAATACTTGTTGATTTTTCAAGAATAGTTTTTGTTGTTTCAATTTCTAAATCATCGTATTCAGGATAATCTATATTTACCTCAACGACTGTTAGTATATCCAAAATTTCGGCACGTAGACGTTTAATAAGTGTTGATAAGCGCCCTTGCATTTGGTTGTTAGCTATTTGACTTGCCTCATCAGTTTTACTCTTAATAAAGTCTATTACAGCCTCTGCTTGTGTTAAATCGATACGTCCATTTAAAAAGGCACGTTTAGTAAATTCGCCTGGTTCAGCCATTCTTGCACCATGTTCTAAACAAAGTGCAAGTACTTTTTGAATCGTTACAATACCACCGTGACAGTTGATTTCTATAACATCTTCTGTAGTATAAGTACGTGGTCCTACCATTTTTACAAGCATGATTTCTTCTATTTTTTCATTCGTAGTTGGATCAACTACATTACCATAATTTATAGTGTGACTTTCTAAACTCTCTACAGTTTTTCCTTTTGGTAGTCTTACTATTTTTTCGGCAATACTAAATGCTTCATCTCCACTAAGTCTAACAATACCTATAGCTCCTTCTCCAAGAGCAGTCGATATAGCGCAAATTGTTTCACTCATTATTCAAACTCCTTTAAAATCTTATATTAATTAAAAATTCATATCTTATTTATTATACACTATTCTTTTGAATTTTTCTCTATATACGACCAAGCTACATTTTATATACTTTTTTTTAATAATGGGTTAGGGTAGAACAAAAAAATAAGTAGCTAGATTAATCTCCGAACTACTTATTTTTTGTTATTTTATTAAAAAGGTGTTAATAAGATATTAGTTAGTCTTCTATTTCATAAGCTCTATTTCTGAAATAGCGAATTCTAAATCATCTAAATCATATTCTTTTGGTAGTACACCACATGCCCCATTAGCAAATGCTTGTCTTTTATACACTGGCACATGACCAACACTACTGCAGATAAGTACTTTCGCACCAGGAAAATTTGCGCATATCTGTTTCGTCGCCTCTAATCCATCCATAATTGGCATACAAATATCCATTGTAACAAAATATGGTTTTATTCTTCTATATATTCTAACAGCTTGTTCACCATTTTCAGCAAAGTAATATTCATATCCTGCACGGCTTACAACTTCTGCACCTCTACTTCTATAATAAGAACTATCATCAACTATTAATACTGACTTCATTAGGCCTCCTATTTAGCTGTAATAACTAAATATCTATGCGGCTCTTCTCCGCGTGATTCTGTTTCTACATTTTTAATTCCTGTTAAAGCATTATGAATAATTTTTCTTTCAACACTTGTCATAGGTTCTAATTCTACAGGTTTTCCTATTTTTTTAGATTTTTTAGCTAGGTTTAATGCTAAATCTTCTAATGTTTTTTTACGATTTTCTCTGTAATTATCACAATCAACTTCTATTCTGAAATAGTATGAACTGAATTTTTTAGCATAATTATTAACTAAAAATTGTAGACTATTTAAAGTAATTCCACGTTTACCTATTATTAAACTAGTATTCTCTTCTGTTTTAATATTTAAAGTAAAATGACGATTTCCATCTTCTATAAAATCAACAGTAGCATCAGGATACCCCATAGCAACAACGATATTTTGTAAATAATTTACAATACTATCTTTATTTTTTACGATATAATCTTCTCTTTTTACTTTTTTAACAGGTTCTTCGTGTTCTTCTGCTTCTACAACAGATTCTTCCACAGTAGTTATTGTTTTTTCTTTTTTAACTTTTTGTTCATCTACTTTTTCTACAACAACTTCTTCTTTTTGTACTACTTTCTCTTCTTTAACTTCTTCTGTTATTTTTGCTAATTCTACAGCTTGTTCTTTACTGTATTCTTCATCTAATGGAATTAATTTTACTTTTGCTTCTTTTTTGAATAAACCGAAAATACCTGCACTTCCACCTTCGATTACTTCAATTTTTACTGCAGCTTCTGATAAAGCTAAATCTTTTAATCCTTTTTGTATAGCTTCATCTACAGTAACTCCAACATAATAATACTCTTTTTCCATTTTTAACTCCTCTTCGCTTTCATAAGTTTTGATCTTTTTAAAACATGATCGATGCTACTTCCAAATTCTAAAAATGTCATCTCTTTAGCACCAGCTCTAGCAATTACTATTATATCATAGTTTTTTACAAATTCTTTTCTTATTTTAAAAGTTTCTCGTATATATCTTTTTATTTTATTACGTTCAAAGGCTTTTCCTAATTTTTTACTAACAGAAATTCCTAAACGCATATGGTCTAAATTATTTTTTTGATAATAAATAACAAACTGTCTATTCGCAAAAGATTGTTTTTTTCTTATTATATTATCAAAATCTTGACTTCTTTTTACTCTATATTCTTTTTTCATTTTAAAACCTTTCTCAACACTAATATTTTAACAGTTTATTCAAATTTTTACAACTATCTTTCTTATTTTTTAGGATTATCTAATAAAAAAAGAGTACCACTTTCGTGATACCCTTTTGGCATACATTAAGCTGAAAGAACTTTTCTTCCTTTAGCTCTACGTCTTGCTAATACATTTCTTCCGTTTTTAGTGCTCATTCTAGCTCTAAATCCGTGTACTTTTGAATGTTTTCTTTTATTTGGTTGATACGTACGTTTCATTTTGTCCTCCTCGAGTTTTCTTTTCTTTACTTAGATAGATGTAATAACTGAATTAGTTTAACATATCTAAAATAATTAATCAAGCAAAAACATCTTTTTTTCTAAAAAAAAATATAAATTAATCTGAAACCCTTATTTTTCCTCGTTTATATCTCTATTTATAACAAATATTTTTCTTTATATTAAATTAATAATGTTTAAGTTTTCCACATATGAATAAACAGTTGTTAATTTCTTCTGAAAATAAAACAAAATCAATAAGAAAATATTTAAGTATAAATCTCATTAAGTTTTCCACGGTTTTTCTTTGGTTATTAACAAATCATTGTTAATAACTAGTTATTTTTTAAAATCAACTTTTTCTTACTTACTTGTTATTAACAGGAATTCCAAGTTATTAACAATTTCACTTGCTAAAGTTATTCACAGGTGTGAATTGTGTGTGAAAAACTTAAAAACTATTTATAAATATACTTTTCAATTTGTTTAAAACTTTTGAAAAATACAATCCTTTCTTCTTTTTTTATCTCATATTTAACAAACTCACAAATTATTCTTTATATTTTATTAACATATTAATAATCTTCTGTTAACAACTTGTTAATAACTATTATTTTATTTTGCTAATGTTTTATGGTATAATTATTTATATATTTTTTTAAGGAGGTATTTCATTGAGTAATTCTAATTTTTTATGGGAAATTATACTTCGTGAACTAAAAAGCACCGTTGATCCTCATGTTTTCGATACATGGTTTTCTAGTGCTTCTATCGATAATGTAGATTTTATGAAAAAATCTATCGTTATTACTAGTAAAGAAGCTTTAATTTCTCAATTTATTCAAGGTGCTTATGATCAAAAATTAAAAGAAATACTAAAGAAAAATACTGGATTTGACTTTAATATTGAATATACTTCCCTTGATACTGATTTTCCTGTAATTACACCTCATGTTGTAGATGAAAAACCTGCAGCTGAAAATTTAATTAGACAGAATTTTCTTCAAGGGGATAAACCTTCTGGAGCGCAACATTTTTATCAAAAACAAACATTTCCTCTTGAAGACTATAAACAACCTATCCCTAATAAAAATATTACGGCAAGTAAAACAAATCCTACTCTTAATAAAAACTATACTTTTGAAAATTTTGTTGTAGGTGAAGGGAATGCTTTTACTCATAATATAGCATGGAATGTAGCAGTCTCTCCTGGTGGAATCTATAACCCTCTATTTATCTATGGAGGTGTTGGACTTGGTAAAACTCATTTACTTCACGCTATTGGTAATGAAATGGAAGCTAATTTTCCTGATTTTAAAATTGAATGTATTTCTTCTGAGAAGTTTTTAAATGAATTTCTTGCTTCTATTAAACCGATGAAAGATAAAAATAATTATACTAATGCGGATGAAGATTTTAGAAGAAAATATCGTGATGTCGATGCTCTTTTAATAGATGATATCCAATTTTTATCTGGTAAAACTGAAACGCAAAATGCATTTTTCCATACATTTAATGAGCTTCAGATGAATCAAAAACAAATCGTTCTTATAAGTGATCGCTCTCCATCTCAACTTAATGATTTGGAAGATAGGTTAGTTACTAGATTCAGTCAAGGGATTACTGCGGATATTACTCCCCCTGACTTCGAAACTCGCATGGCTATTATTAAATTTAAATGCGAACAATTCGATATTAAACTAGATGAAGAGACTCTTACTTATATTTCTAGCAATGTATCTTCTAATATAAGAGAGCTTGAAGGTGTTCTTAAACGTATTAAGTTTACAGCATCTTCTAAACATGAGCAACCGTCTCTTAGTATTGCCGAGGAAATATTAAAAAGTGCTAAAACATCACCTAGAAAAAATATTTCACCTGAAAATATTATTAATGTTTGTGCTGATTTCTATAAAATCAAAGTTGATGATATATTATCATCTTCTCGTAAAAAAGAAGTCGTACAGGTTAGAAATATTGCTATCTATTTATGTAGGGAACTTACTACATTATCATTCCCTTCTATTGGTGATTGTTTTAATAAAGATCATACTTCTATTCTTTATTCATTCAATAAAATTGCAAAACTTAGCAAAGATGAAAATCCTGAAATTTTTGAAGATATAGAAGTTATAAAAGAACGTCTAGGTAAAATTTAATAGGCTGTTAAAATCTACTAAAGATATTAAGTTATTTTTTCACAAGTTTTTAACAAGTGAAAATTCATAATTTTTTAGTTATCTTTAGTTTTCCACAGTTTTTACAGCCCTTATTATTATTATTTTATTAAATATATATTATATATAAGGAGAAAAAATGAAATTTACTATAAATAAATCTAATTTTCTTGATGGATTAAATCATGTATCAAGAGTTATTGCTCCTAATTCTCTTTTTGAAATTTTAAAAGGTATAAAAATTGAATTAGAAAAAGATAAACTTATACTAAAAGCAAGTGATTCTTTAGTATCTGTTGAATTTTTTGTAAATAGTTATGAAGATGACAAAGAAATTATAACTATAGAAGAAGAAGGTCAAGTAGTTCTACCTTCACGTAATTTTATAGAAATAATTAGAAAAGCACCTACTAATTTGATAGAAATAGAAACTATAGGTAATAATATTTTAGTTAAATCAGGTAAAAGTGAATTTAATGTAAAAGGTTATGATGCAAATGATTACCCTGAATTTCCAGTTATTTCTAAAGAAAATAGTTTAAAGTTAGATGCTAATATTTTTAATGATATTATAAAAGAAACAGTATTCTGTACAGCACCTAATGATCAAAGACCTATTTTAGAAGGAGTGAATTTTTCATTAAGTAACAAAGTTTTAACAGCTACAGCTACTGACTCTTATCGTCTAAGTAGAAGACAAGTTACACTTAATGATGAAGATAGTAACAAGGAATTTAACCTAATTATTCCTAGAAAAGCTCTGACGTATTTCCAAAGAATGATAGAAAATGGAAAAGATCAAGTGGAAATTTTCTATGAAAATAATAGAATAGTTCTATACTATCAAAATGTAATTTATACAGTGCTATTAATTAGCGGAAATTATCCTAATACTAATAAACTTATTCCTACTGTATTTGAATGTACATTTGTAGCAAACAGTAGAGAATTCTTTAGTGCTGTTGATAGGGTAGCATTAATGAGTAGAGAAGATAAAGATGATATTATTAAGTTAGTAGTTACTGATAATTTATTGGAAGTTTCTTCTCAATCTAAAGATTTAGGAAGTGCTGTAGAAGAATTAAAAGTTTCATCAACATTAGAGGAAGAAAAATTTGAAATTTCTGTATCTGGTAAATACTTAAAAGATGCTGTAGCAGCAGTTGCCGCAGAAGAAATTATCGTTAAATTTTCAGGTGAACTTACAGCATTTATTATTCAACCAAGTGATTACCATAGAGAAATTATTGAGTTAATTTTACCGGTAAGAACATATTAATAATAAAATTAAGTAAGAAAGTTAAAAATTATAATTTAAAGTAGTTATTTATTAGATATTCAATGAGTTTTATAAAGACTTTTTGGATATCTAATGAATTGTGTAGGGGAGATTTTACATAATAAGGGATAATTGAAAGAAAAAATTGATAAAAAAAATCAAAATTTTCATGATATTTTTACTGTAAAGTCGCTCCTTTTTTGAATACATAAGGAGGAACAATGACAAAAAAATCAAGTAGTATATTAATTATACTAGGTGTTATCTTTTTAAGTCTTATATTAAGAACACCTATTACTTCGGTAGGGGCAATATTAGGTCCGTTAAAATCAATACTGGACATTAACAATACAGTAGCTGGATTTATTACGACAATACCACTAATTGCTTTCGCGATTTTTAGTCCTATGGTGGCAAAAATTTCAAATAAAGTAGGATTAGAAAAAACATTACTATTGGCAGCTATAATAATAAGTATTGGATTAGGACTGAGATTTCATATTAATACATATGTATTCTTTATTACGACATTTATAATTGGAGTAGGAATAACAATAGGTAATGTATTATTACCAGGGTTAGTTAAAAAATATTATCCTGAAAAATTAGGTCTTATGACAGGTTTTTATGCTGTTATAATGAATATAGGGGCTGCAGTAGCAGCGGGGATAAGTTATCTAATTTTAAGTTCTAATATCGGTGGAGAAAAATTTTCTACAGGTCTTGCGGTTAATATTTGGATCATTATAGCTGTAATTAATATTTTTGTTTATACAGCAATGTCAAAAAATAGTAGTGTAAGTGAAATAAAAGATGAACATGAAAAAGTACATGGTTATTTTAAATATTCAAAAATGTGGACAATTATGTTAAGTATGGGTCTACAATCGGCATTATTCTACTGTAGTGTCTCTTGGTTTGCTGAAATAATGATAAGTAAAGATTTTTCACCAGAAACAGCTGGACTATTATTATCAATAAGCCAATTTGCACAATTTCCATCAACATTTATAGTACCGATTTTAGCTGATAAAGTACATAATAAATTAATAATTCCAGTGGTTATTACTATCGGATACTTAGTGTCATTAGTTGGGATGCTGTATACAAGTGGAAACTTTGTATTAATGTTAACATTTATCATTATCTTTGCTTTAGCTGGAGGAGGATCATTCTCGTATGTAATGTATTTATTCTCAGTAAAATCAAGAAATGAAAGTGAAGCGGCCGATATTTCAGGTTTAGCCCAATCAGGAGGATATTTACTAGCAGCAATATTCCCTCCATTATTAGGGTATATTAGAGATATTTCAGATTGGAATAAAGCTTTATATGTATTAATTTTAACAACGGCTGTATTATTAATAACATTAGTACACTGTAGTTCAAAAGGAAATATTATTGAAAAATAAAAAAATAATGCGTACTCAAAAATAAGTACCTAGGTATAGTTAATTTAATTATTTGGATGTCGATCTGTAATGTACAGGAGGCATCCATTTTGCTATTTATTGAATTTTATAGTTAGTATATTAATATATATTTAGTAATATTTAAGTATTTTGATTAATTCAGGGAATAATTAGTTATAATGATAAGAAATAAAGTATCTAAAATAAAAAAATATGAGAAAAAAAGATAACTGTAATAATACAACAAATAAGAATATTGATATAACAATAGTACAGCGAGATAAAAAATAAATACAGAAATAAAGAGTCAAGTAATACAAGTGAAAAATAAAAAAAAAAAAATAAAAAAATATCATACATTAAAATAAAACAAAAAAATTATTTTATAATATATATATAAGAAGAAAATCAAGTAAACAAAAGGAAAACGCTTTAATTAATATTTAAATAACATATAATTAAATGTAAAAAAGATATGAAAATTTCTTTAGATTAATAACAAGAAGTGATAATTTTCAATAATAAAAACACTTTCTTTTTTTACAGTAATATGATATAATTCTAAGGGAAATGAGATATTTATACTTTAATAAGGAGTTTTATAGTGTTTATCTCATATAAATAAAATAGTAAAAATAATTACTTAAAAATATCTAAAAATATATACATTATATGGAGGTTTTCTTATGAAAGCGAAAAATAGAAAAGTTGTTTTAATAGGAGCAGGAATGGTAGGGATGAGCTTTGCTTATCAATTATATTCAAGCGGACTTTGTGAAGAACTAGGATTAATTGACTTCTTCGCTGAAAAAGCTGAAGGTGAAGCAATGGACCTTAACCACGGTGGAGCTTTAGTACCACCTATTAAAGTAACTTCAGGTGGATATGAGCAATGTGCTGATGCAGACGTAATCGTAATCGCTGGAGGTCTTCCACAAAAACCAGGTGAAACTCGTCTTGACCTAGTTGATAAAAACATTAAAGTTGTTAAAGATATGTCTGAGCAAATCGTAGCTTCTGGATTCGATGGAGTAATCGTAATTGCATCTAACCCAGTAGACGTATTAACTAACGCATTACAAAAATTCACTGGATTCCCAAGAAACAGAATCGTTGGATCAGGAACTACTCTTGACTCTTCAAGATTCCGTTACATCTTAGGAGATAAATTAGGATTAGCACCAAGCAGTGTTCGTGGATATATTATTGGGGAACACGGAGATACTCAACTTGCTGCATGGAGTAACGTAAATGTTTACGGAAAACAATTTGATAAATTCTTAGAAACATCTAAATACACTAAAGAAGATTTCGCTGATGTAGAAGAAAAAGTTATGCGTGCTGCTTACGAAGTAATTAACCGTAAACGTGCTACTTACTACGCAATCGGACTTGCATTATTCACAATCGTTAAAGCAATCTTACGTGACGAAAATGTAGAATTAGCTGTAAGTGGATATTGTGAAGGTCACTACGGAATTGATGGATTATACATCGGTACTCCAGCTATCGTAGGTCGTGAAGGTGTTCGTGAAGTTGTTGAATTACAATTAACTGATGAAGAAACAGCTAAAATGCAACACTCTGCTAAAGTATTAAAAGAAACTTTAGAAAAAGCTTACGCATCTTTAGAAGCATAATTTAAAGAAAATTATTATAGAAGAATTAAATTTTAATCTTACTTTATAAGAAGAATTTAATTCTTCTTTTTTTTACAAAATTTAAACTATACAAAAGTTATTTTTATAACAAAGTAAACGTTTTTTGAAAATAAAAAAATATAAACAAATTTGTTTTCAACTACTAGACTTATAGTAAAAAATTTGGTACAATATATAAGGATGAAAAGGTTTTAAAAATTATCAAATAAATTTAAAGAAAAAAGTAGAGGAGAAAGACTATGACAATAACGATATATGACGTAGCTAAAGAAGCAAAAGTATCGATGGCAACTGTATCTAGGGTTGTTAATAACAATCCTAATGTAAAAGAAGATACGAGACTTCGTGTCCAAGAGGTTATAAAAAAATTAAGATATACGCCTAACGCTGTTGCCAGAGGACTTGCTAGTAAAAAAACAACAACAATAGGTATAGTATTACCAGATATAGCAGATTTATCTTCTGCAGAAATAGTAAGTGGTATAGAGTCAGTAGCTAATATGTATAAATACAACATTATATTAGCAAACTCATGTGATGATCAAGAAATTGAAAAAAACATATTCGCATCATTTGTAAGTAAACAGGTGGATGGTATTATTTATTTAGGTCATTCACTATCGGATAGTTCAAAAAATTACTTACAAGACATTCAAATACCAGTGGTATTAGCAGGAAATTTAGGAATAGATTCTGATTTTTATTCAGTAAATATTGATTATGAAAAAGCGGCATATGACGTTACTAAAGAATTTTTAGCGAAAGGAACTAAGAATATTTCTTTAGTTATAGATAAATATGAGAGTCAAAAAACTCAAAGAATAATTAAAGGATATAAAGATGCACTAGCTTCTGAAAAAGTAGATTTTAAATCTCAAAATATTATAGATGGTTATAGAACATATAAAGAAAGCGGTAAGTTATATAAAAATCTAAGTAATATAGATACAGAAGCTGTTATAACGATGTTTGATGAAGTAGCTTTAGCTACAATGCAACAAGTATTAGATTTAGGATTAAGTATACCTGCTGATTTAGAAATTATTTCATTAGAAAATACAAAACTAATAAATATGACAAGACCAAAAATTTCATCTGTATTTCAACCGATATTTGATATTGGTGCAGTTTCAATGCGTGTATTAACAAAAGTTATAGATATTGAAAAAGCAAAACGAAAAGGTGAAGAAATTGATGAAGAAGAACTATCAGAGTTAAACACTCAAACAAACGAAATGAATCTTCCATATAGAATAGTTCACAGACAAACAACGAAATAATAACATAATATAGAAGAAAAAGTTTAGAATAAATAAAA
The DNA here is from genome assembly GCF_963529685.1 of uncultured Gemella sp. Lineage (GTDB taxonomy): Bacteria > Bacillota > Bacilli > Staphylococcales > Gemellaceae > Gemella. The sequence goes on along the minus strand of NZ_CAUSAI010000006.1, from coordinate 360 downwards.
AAAAAGAATATTTCTAAACTTTTTTTATTTTCTATTGACATTATGTGAAAGTGATGATAAAATTGAAAAGTCTTCTGATAGAGAAGACGAACAATACAGCTTTTTTTCAAAATAAATGTTAAGAAATTTATAAAAAACTCTTGACGAAAAAACATTAAATATGATAAACTTAATGAGTCTCTTTTTTAGAAGTTAAACAAACTTCTAAAAAAGAAATTTTAAAAAAATAAAAAAAGTTGTTGACAAAAACAACTGATTATGATAAACTTATTTAAGTGTTGAGAAAACACTAGAAGTTAAAATTTAATAATGCGGGTGTAGTTTAGTGGTAAAACCTCAGTCTTCCAAACTGATGTTGTG
>NZ_CAUSAI010000005.1:0-51139 GCF_963529685.1 uncultured Gemella sp. | reverse complement strand
TTCATTATCAGAGGCAGTAATTAAAATATATCCTCCTTCTTCAATTTTTGTTGGTTCCGAAATATCTAAATTATAAGAACCTAAGATTTGTTCACCAACTGCATACTGTGTGTTTCCATCAATTAATCGTCCAGATATCTTAGCACCACTATAATCAATTGTTTCCGGATCTGTTAATGCTCTTTTAGATCGTTTACTAATTTTCTTCCTATTTCTATTAGTAACTTCACTTGTAGTATCAACAATAGATGAATTACTATTATTTTCAGTAGGTTTTATAGAATCAGTATCCATTTGTTGGGGTGTTGTACTAGAATTTACACCCATTTTATCATTATTAGGACTATTTTTGGAGTTTACAGAATTATCATCTACATCGTCACTATTTCTATTGGAAGTAGTTTCAACAGCAGGCTCATTAGCTAAAGCTACAGATGCTTTACTACCTAAAAATACAATACCAGTACCTATTAAAACTGACGCTGCACCAACTTTTAATTTTTTTATCGAAAATATTTCCTTTCTTTCCATATGATTACATTTTCCTTTCTATAATGCTAATTATTTACACATTACATTTATCATCTATTTGTTATTATATTTTAATTAATGTGAATTATAAATTATTCCCTTTATATTATATCAGATTTATTATTTTTTATCAATTAATATATTGCAAAAACACCTTAAATACAACTTTAAAACCTTTTCTACTTTACCTTAAGTATAGTTAAATTTTACTAAAAATATATATAAAAAAAAAAAAAACAGGAAGTATTTTAGCTCTTTGTCAAATTCGGTTGATTTTGAAATTTAAGAGGAAGCTATACTATATTAAGTAATATAGCCTTTTTCCTATTTTTTCGTTTTAATTTTCTTTCTTTTCGGCGAGATTCTTGTGAATATCTAGGTTTCTTCTTAATCTCTGAAGGTGTAAACAGGCTAAAAACAAGGAGTATTTTACCTCTAAAGTTACTAAAAGATCTATATCCGTAAGAAATACGTTTAATAACCTTGATTTAATTATTAACCCCCTCTAAAGGACCGTTAGAAAGCCCATTATAGTAAATAGTATTTTTAATCTGTTTTTTATATTTTCTAAGTGTTTTAATAGCTGTAAACATATATCTAGGTAAAGTAGTTCTATCATTGATTAAAGCTTTAAATCTATCAAAATCATCTTTTTCAAGAGCTTCTCTAAGGTCTTGAATAAGCCAATAACATTTATATAACTGAGGATCTTGCTTAATTATGTAAATGATTTATGACAACTTTTACAAATAAAGCGCTGTTTATTTAGGTATAAGATAGCTGGTTTATCAGAGATAAAGGGCATTTTAACCTTTGCTTTTCTATACCCATTTTTTCCTACCTAACATTTCTTACAATAAGGGTAAACCTTAGGTGAAGCGTCTAATACTCCGCAATAAATTAAATGAACTTGTCCTTTTATGTTCTCCTTTTCTGTTTTATCTAGAATTTTTATATTTTTGTCAGTTATTTGTAGCGTTGTTTTAAGAGATTTGTTATAATTAGACATGTGAATGTAAATTTCCTTTCTTATTTTTTTGCTCATACTTAAATATAAAGGAATTTTACATTCTTTTCCGTTTTTTTATAAATTTAAATACGGCTGATTTTTATTAACAACCATATTTATTATAGATCCAAAACATTCATAAAAAACTCTCTTTACTGTAATTTCTATCCAGTAAAGAGGTGGATATATCTACCCTATAAAATTCATAAAAAAATTACTGCTGAATTGTGTTTTTCCTTGACTATATATATATATATATATAATATTAGTATAAAAATTTTATGGAGGAGTTATTATGTCAAAAAAAATTACAGATCAAGATGGGAATATATATATTCAAAAAAAACCTATCTATAAAAGAATTTGGTTTATAGTTTTAGCTGCAATTGTACTTATATTAATTATTCAGCAAACAACTGGTAATAAGAAAAAAGATGTCGAAGTTAAAAGTTCTACTCAAGAAACTCAAAAAGCTAAATATGAAGTTTCTGAACTAAATATAGAAAAAGATTCTTTTTCTAGCTATGTTACGGGTGTGTTAAAAAACAATACTGACAAAGAGAAATCATATGTTCAAGTTACAATTCCTGCTTACGATGCAAATGGTAATAAAGTTGGGGATGCTTTAGCAAACGTCAACGACTTAAAACCTAATTCTACATGGAAATTCAAAGCTATGTACCTTGGTTCTGAGAAAAATGTTACATTTAAAACTGAAGAGTTAAAAGTTAGTGGCTTTTAATATTAAAACGAGATTATCAAAATACGATAATCTCGTTTTATTTTATTTTCTATTGTTAATCTTGAATTTCAAGAATAAGTCGTTATAGAACTGAAGCATTTTTTTCTCTAAGTCCTCATATACCTCTGCTCTATTTCCAAAACTTTCTAAATCAGGATAAAATTGCTCATCACTTGTTGTTTCCTCTGGAAGCAACTCTTTGGCTTTTGTATTAGGTGTTGCATATCCTATAAATTCAGAATTTTTCGCAGCATTTTCTGGTCTTAGCATAAAGTTAATAAATTTATACGCCCCTTCTTCATTTTTAGAAGTTTTAGGAATTATGATATTATCAAACCAAAGGTTCGTTCCTTCTTTAGGTAAGGCATATACCATATTTTCATTTTCTTCCATAATGGCTTTTGCATCTCCTGAAAATACTACCGATACCCATGCTTCGTTGTTAATCATAAGCATTTTTTTCTCATCAGCATTAATTGCTTTTACATTCGGATGAAGTAATTCTAATTTTCTTTCAGCTAAGTTAAGATTTACTTCATTAGTGTCATTAACTGAATTCCCTTCAGATTGAAGTGCAATTCCCATCATTTCACGAGCCCCATCGATTAATAATACATTATTCGCTAGTCTAGTATCCCAAAGATCATTCCATTTTTCGAAAGTTAAATCCTCAGGAACTTTTGTTTTATTATATAAAATCCCTAATGTTCCCCAAAAATACGGAATCGAAAATTCATTGTTATGATCAAAACTTTTATCTTTAAACTGAGGATCAATATTGTCAAATCCTTCAATTTTACTATGATCAAGTTTTTTCAAAAGATTTAGTTTTTTCATCTTCTTAATCATATAATCTGACGGAATAACAATATCATATGGTGTTGATCCTGCTTGAATTTTTGTAAGCATTGCTTCATTCGAGTCAAAAGTTTCATATACTACTGAAATACCAGTCTCTTCTTCAAACTTTTTAATTAAATCTGGATCAATATATTCTCCCCAGTTAAATATTGTTAACGTTTGCTTATCACCACTATTTGAGCTATCAATAAAATCGCGGCTATACAGCATACCTAAACATATAACTAAGATTGAAACAGCTGAAATAAGTAATTTTTTCATATTATCTTACCTCCCTTTTTAATTTACTAGTATTAATTACATAATAAATAAGTACTGCTACAACTACGAAAATAGTTAACACTGTAGATAACGCATTGATTTGTAAGTTGATTCCTTGTCTAGCCATTGAGTAAATTTCAACCGATAATGTTTGAAATCCATTACCTGTAACAAAGAATGTCACAGCAAAATCGTCTAATGAATATGTTAATCCCATAAAGAATCCAGCCCAGATACCTGGTGTAATATATGGAATAACGATTTTACTAAGAACTTGTGAATATGTTGCTCCAAGGTCAATCGCAGCATCTACCATACTTTTTGGCATTTCATATAACTTAGGTAATACCATTAGAACAACGATTGGAATACTAAATGCAATATGGGATAATAATACAGACCAAAAACCTTGAATGCTATCTAATCCAGTGTACTTAGAAATAAATGTAAACATTAATAAAAATGAACATCCAATAATAACGTCTGGACTAACGATTAATATATTATTTCCAACTAAGAAAGAATTTTTTTGTTTGTTAGATTTTAAAGAATAAATACCTAGCGCACCTAACGTTCCAAATATAGCCGAAAACAATCCACAAAGTAGTGCAACAACAAGTGTGTTGATAACTATAACCATCATACGAGTATTTTCAAATAAATCAATGTAGTGTTTCCATGAAAAACCTTCAAAGTCTATCATTGTTTTACCCGAGTTAAAAGAAAAATACGCTAAGTAAATTAGAGGTATATATAAAATTGCAAAGATAACCCCTAAATATATTTTTGAAGTTAATTTCATTATTTTCTACCTCCAAAATTAGTTTTGTCTTTTGTATTAGTAAGTACCATAATAATACCCATCACTACTATTAAGAATACTGCGATAGTTGAACCTACTCCCCAGTTTTGAGTAACAAGGAAATGTTCCTCAATAGCTGTACCTAAGTTTATAATTTTATTACCTGCTACTAAACGTGTAATCATGAATAGAGATAAGGCAGGAATAAATGTTACCTGAATACCAGTTTTAACACCATTAACACTTAATGGGAAAATGATTTTTAAAAATGTAGTTTTAAAATCTGCCCCAAGATCATATGATGCTTCAATCAAGTTTTTATTCATACCTGAAACTGAATTATATATTGGGAGTAACATAAATGGTAAGAATATATAACTAGAAACAAAGATAAAACTAAACGAATTAAATAGTAAACTTTGTGTACCTATACCGATATACTCTAAGAAACTATTGATTGTTCCGTATTCACCAAACAATCCTAAAAACGCATAGGTTTTTAATAAAATATTAATCCATGTCGGTAGAATGATTAACAATAATAATAATTCTTTATGTTTACTTTTATTAATTGCAAATGCTAGCGGATAGCTAATTACTAAACAAATTAATGTAATTAAAAATGCATACCAAAAACTATATAGTGTCATCAGAACATATGTACTACTAAAGAAAATCTTATAGTTAGCTAATGTGAAATTTCCATCGATATCTCTAAACGAATAATATATTATCAGTAATATTGGAAATACTACAAAAAGTAACATCCACATTACATAAGGAATCATAAAAAATGAACGAGTTTTTTTATTAAACATTTCTACTCCTCCTCTTCATACGATTCAAGACGAGCATCAAATTCTTCTTCTGTTTCTCCAGGTACCATGATATGTATTGCTTCTGGATCGAAGTTTAAACCTACCGCAGCTCCTGGTTTTGCCTGTTTTGTTGAATGAACAATCCATTCATTATACTGGTCATCTAAACAACAAATTTCATAGTGAACTCCTCTAAATAGTTGAGTATCTACTACAACACTTATTTTACCTTTTTCTGCACTTGTAATTTCTAAGTCCTCTGGACGAATAACTACCTCTACTCTCTTATTCTTATCTAAACCAGCATCTACACATTCGTATTGTTTGCCATAGATTTCTACTAAATAGTCATCTAACATGACTGCATTAACTATATTAGATTCACCAATGAAATCAGCAACAAAACGGTTTACCGGCTCATCGTAGATATCAAGTGGTGTTCCACTTTGTTCAATTTTCCCGTGATTCATAACAAAGATATAGTCACTCATCGCTAGAGCTTCCTCTTGGTCGTGAGTTACATAGATAAACGTAATCCCTGTTTGTTGTTGAAGTTCACGAAGTTCATATTGCATCTCTTGACGAAGTTTTAAATCAAGTGCTGATAGTGATTCATCTAAAAGAATAATATCAGGTTCATTAATAATGGCACGAGCTATAGCAACACGTTGTTTTTGTCCACCACTCATCTCGCTTATATCACGTTTTTCAAAACCTACTAAGTTAACTTGCTTAAGAGCTTTTTTTACTTTCTTATTAATTACTTCTTTCTTTTCATTTTTAATTTTTAATCCAAAAGCAACATTTTCAAATACATTCATGTGTGGGAATAATGCATAGTCCTGGAACACAGTATTTACATGTCTCTTATTAGCTGGTAAGTCATTCACTACTTTTCCATCTAATAATACATCTCCTGAAGTAGGACTTAAGAATCCACCAATCAACTTTAAAATTGTACTTTTACCGCAACCACTAGGTCCAAGTAATGTATAAAATTTTCCTTTTTCTATTTCTAAATCAATGTTTTTTAGCACTTTATTGTTACCAAAAGACATGTTAACATTTTTAAATTCAACAATATTTGCCATGATTTTCTCCTTATAAATACGAATTAGTCGCTACTATTAACACTTCACATTCTTCATCAAATGGATTTGATAACCTATGTTCAGATGTAGCTAAAAAATAAAAACTTTCATGTGTAGAAGCAATATACTCCTCATCACCTAATTTTAATTTACATTTCCCTTTTAATACATAACATAATGTTTCAGACTCTGAGGGATCAAATGTTTTATAATTACTATTTTTATCTAACTTCAGTATTAGTGACTCCATCTCTTTCTCATTTGATTCAGGAACAAGCCAAGTAAGTTCATACCCTTCATCAGTTTCTTCATAACTAGTTTGATCCTCTAATGAGTAGTATACTTTCTGACTTGTACTCTCTTTATCAAAGAAATCTTTTGGAGCACACCCTAAAACCTGCAGTATATTAAAAAAAGTCTCCATCGATGGGGATGCTAAATCTCTTTCTACTTGAGATATATATCCCTTACTAAGATCAGTACGTTCTCCCAGTTCTTCCTGGGTGAGATTTTTTTGAATTCGTAATCTCTTTAATCTTTCACCTATAGAATACATAAATTCTCCTTCTATAATTAAAAGTTATTAATTGTTTATCAATATCTAACTTTTCGTTATATATGTTTATTATTATCTAACTTACTGTCATAATTGTTTACCATTATTAAACTTATCGTCACTTAAGTTTAACGTCAGTAAACTCTCTGTTTAGTATAATTAAATCACAAGTATTATATTACTATATTTCCTACTTAAAATCAAGCTAAAATTAAGCTATTTTTTAACTTTTTTAATAATTTTTAAACTCCTAAAATTCTTCATTTTTCTTTCTTAAATCAGCGTTTTAGTATATAATAATACTATCAACAAAAGACATAAACAAGGAGTCTCAATGAAATTTAAAATTACACAAGATTTCGTTAGTGTAGAAAGCTATTTAAGCCAATTCCTAAAGATTTCCAAAAAAAATATACACACTATTAGAATGAATAGTCATCACTATAAAGAAACTATAAAAATTAATAATAAAGAAGCGGCATTAAATTCAAATTTAAATGCTAACGATATTTTAGAAATAAACATCAATTTAGGTTCTTCTAATTATATCTCTAATAAAACAACATCAATATTAAAAGAATATGAGGATGAATATCTATTAATTGTTTCTAAACCTTTCGGTATTAAAACACATCCAAATGACATAGCAACAGAAAATGACACTTTAGTGAATTACCTAATCTCTGATTACAACTATCTAGAACCTATTCATAGACTTGATATTGATACGTGTGGGTTAGTTATTCTAACTAAAACTCCATTAATTAAAGCTAAACTAGATCAAATGCTTGAACAAAGAGATATTAAACGTTATTATACAGCTTTAATAAAAAATAATATTAAACCTCAGACTATAAATACTAATATTGGAAGAGACAGCAAAGAGAAGAATAAAATGGCTGTAACTAGAAATGGAAAAAATGCTATAACTAATATTCTTAGTTGCACGAAATTAGATCAAAATAAATTTTCTGTAACTTTATCATTGGAAACAGGTCGTACGCATCAAATACGTGTGCATCTCGCTTCTATCGGCGTTCCTATCATAGGAGATAAATTATACTCTAAAGATGGTTATAAATATGAAAAAATGTATTTAGGTGCATTAAAAGTAGTATTCAAACATCCTGTTACTCACAATTTAATAGAGATTAAATCTTCATTAGAAAGAGAATTTATATAATTCTAGTTATATTAAAGTTTTATAATTAATTATAAAATAGCGAATCATTTCATAATTTGAATTTAATATATATAAAAAACAGATGCGTTTTTTACACATCTGCTTTTTTATATATTATTTTTTCATTTGTTTGTGAGCTTGTTTTTGAGCTTTTTGCATGTTGCTCATAACTTGATTGATTTTTTTACGAGATGGTTTTTGTCCCATTTGACTCATCATACTCATAACCATATCTTCATTGATTTGAGGATTTTTTTCCATGTAGCTCATGAAATTACGTCTTGCTAGGAAGAAACCTCCTACAACACCAGCAAGTAAACAAATTGCTCCAACTAAAATTGTAACTGCAGTTGCACTCATTGTTAATTTCCTTTCTTCTTAGGAGTTATATCTTCTCCGTTTTCATTAATTACTCTAGTATTATCTAATATATTTCTCATATTAGCTTTAAAATTTTGTAAATATAATTGTCTATATTTAGCTAATTCTTCTGATTCCTCAGTAGTTAATTCACGCTCTTTTTTTGTAGCGTTAAGTGAATTAATTTTATCAATAACTTCTTTCATTTCCATATTATTATACACTCATTAACTCATCTTGTTTTTCTTTTGTTACTTTATCGATTTCAGCTACGAATTTATCAGTAACTTTTTGAATATCATCAGAATATCCTTTTAAATCGTCCTCAGTAATTTGAGAAGCTTTTTCTAATTTTTTAATAGCATCCATTGCATCACGACGAACATTACGTACAGCAACTTTAGCTCCTTCAGATTCTTTTCCTACTAATTTAGCAAGTTCTTTACGACGTTCTTCTGTTAAAGCAGGGAATACAATACGAATAACTGATCCATCGTTTGAAGGATTCAATCCTAAATCAGACGCTTGAATAGCTTTTTCAATATCTCCTAATAAAGTTTTTTCGTATGGAGAAATTACAAGCATTTTTGGTTCAGGTACAGATACTCCTGCTACTTGATTAATTGGAGTTGCAACTCCGTAGTAATCAACTGTTAATCTGTCTAAAACAGCTCCACTAGCTTTACCAGCTCTAATTGACGCTAATTCACGACGTAAGCTGGCAATAGCTTTTTCCATTCTTTCGTTTAAATTATTCATAATTTGTTCAGGCATAATTGTAAACTCCTAATATTAATTTTATTCAATAATTGTTCCTAAATTAGAATCAGAAACAACTTTAACAATATTATCTGCATCATCTATTGAAAAGACAATAATTGGCAGGTGATTATCCATACAGAAAGTAATTGCTGTAGAATCCATTATTGTTAACCCTTTGTTCATAATATCCATGTATGACAACTTATCATATTTAGTTGCTGTACTGTCAAGTTTTGGATCAGCAGAGTAAACACCGTCTACTCCATTTTTACCCATTAGAATAGCTTCAGCACCAATTTCTTTAGCACGTAATGCTGCTGTAGTATCTGTAGAGAAATAAGGATTCCCTATTCCAGCTGCAAATATAGCAACACGACCTTTTTCTAAATGTCTAATTGCACGTCTTCTAATATACGGCTCAGCCATTGCTTTCATTTCAACTGATGTTAATACACGAGTATCAACACCTTTTTGTTCTAGTGAATCTTGTAAGGCTAATGAGTTCATAACTGTTGCAAGCATACCCATTGAATCTGCTGTAGCACGCTCCATTCCTAGCTCTTCACCAGTCTTACCGCGCCAGATATTTCCACCACCAACAACAATAGCAACTTCTACTCCTTGTTTAACTACTTCTACGATTTGTGAAGTTATTTTATTAACAACTTCTGAATCAATTCCAAATCCTTTTCCACCTGCTAGTGCTTCACCACTAAGTTTATATAAAACTCTTTTATATTTAGTAGCCATTTCTATCCTCCTAATAAATTACAGACATTATTGTTCCTACTATAATCATTTTTTAAAAAAGCACACACAAGAAGTGTGTGCTTTACCTCTTTTAATAGTTTATATTAAATAGAGAATTATTATTTGCTAGCGTTAACTTGGCTCATTACTTCTTCGGCAAAGTTATCTTCTCTTTTCTCGATACCTTCACCAACTTCGTAACGTACGAATTTAGTAAGTTTTCCACCTTTTGATGCTACGAATTTTTCTACAGTGAAACTATCATCTTTAACGAATTTTTGTTTAACAACTGTGATTTCTTCTAGGAATTTGTTAATTCTACCAACGATCATTTTTTCAACGATGTTAGCTGGTTTTCCTTCGTTTAATGCTTGCTCAGTTAATACTTTTTTCTCGTGCTCAAGTACGTCAGCTGGTACTTCGCTTTCGTCTAGGTATCTAGGAGCTAATGCTGCGATATGCATTGCAACATCTTTTGCTGCTTCTTCATCTGTGCTTCCTTCAACAAGAGTAAGAACACCGATTCTTCCTCCCATGTGAGAGTATGCACCAAATGCATCAGCATCTGATTTAGTTACAACTTCGAATCTTCTTAATGAAAGTTTTTCACCAATTGTAGCGATTCCTTCATTAATTACAGCTTCAATAGTTCCACCTTGTGCTTCTACTTGAAGAGCTTCTTCTAAAGTTTTTGGTTCAGCTGCTAAGATAGCTTCTGCAACATTTTTTACTAAAGCAACGAATTTTTCGTTTTTAGCAACGAAGTCAGTTTCTGAGTTGATTTCTAAGATAACAGCTTTGTTACCTTTAACTTCGATGTAAGAAAGACCTTCTGCAGCGATTCTGTCAGCTTTTTTAGCTGCTTTAGCGATACCATTTTCTCTTAGGTAGTCGATTGCTGCATCGATATCTCCATCTGTTTGAGTTAGTGCTTTTTTACAGTCCATCATACCAGCACCAGTACGTTCTCTTAATTCTTTTACCAAACTAGCTGTAATTTGTGCCATTTTGATTTGCCTCCGTTATTTTATTAATTATTTTTCTTATTTATTTTAATCTAAAATTATTCTTCTGTTGCTTCTACTTCTTCTACGAAAGCTTCTTCAGTTCCTTCGATGTTTCCTTCGTTGTAAGCTACAAAAGCATCTGCCATTTTAGCTGTTAATAATTTAACTGCACGAATAGCGTCATCGTTTGCAGGGATTACATAATCAACATCGTCTGGATCACAGTTTGTATCTACGATACCAACTACTGGAATTCCTAATTTTTTAGCTTCAGCGATTGCATTGTGCTCTTTCTTAGGATCTACTACGAAGATTGCATCTGGCATACCTTTCATTTCACGAATTCCACCTAGGAATTTGTTTAATTTATCGTATTCTTTTCTTAATTCGATAACTTCTTTTTTAGGTAATACTTCAAATACTCCATCAGCTTCCATTTTTTCAATTTCAGCGATTCTGTCAATACGTCCTTTAATAGTTTTGTAGTTTGTTAAAGTTCCACCTAACCAACGGTGATTGATGTAGTATTGACCACTTCTTTCAGCTTCTTCTTTAATAGCATCTTGTGCTTGTTTTTTAGTACCTACGAATAACATTTTTCCGCCTTGATCAGCAACTGATTTTACGAATTCGTATGCTTCATCAACTTTTTTAACTGTTTTTTGTAAGTCGATAATGTAGATACCGTTTCTTTCTGTGAAGATGTATTTATCCATTTTAGGGTTCCATCTTCTTGTTTGGTGACCGAAGTGTACACCAGCTTCTAATAATTGTTTCATTGAAATAACTGCCATAGTTATTTTCCTCCTTGGTTTTTTCCTCCGACATTCTCTAGGCTTACTGCAAACATAAATGCACCGAGCAGCTACTCAAATGTCGTGTGTTATATTTTTGTTGATTTTTACTCAACTTTATTAATTATATAGCATTAGCAACTAAAAATCAAGTATTTTAATAAATTTTGAATGAATATTTCTACTAATTTTATTCTCCTCTTTATTCATTTAATATTTCAAAGAATTAAGTTTTATAATGTAGGAGAAATCAATAATTCACTCATTAATCAAAATAATTTCGTTTAAGCTCTTGATTTTTTTATTTAGTAGTATTATAATTTATTAGAACGTAATAATTACGAATAACGGAGGAATATTACTAATGAAAAAATTTTTAAAAATTATTTCAATAATTGCTGCATTCGCATTACTATTGGTCGGATGTTCAAGTAAAACTAATTCTGGAGCTACTAACTCTGGAAACAAAACTAAAATTGTTACTTCAGTAAACTTTTATGCCGAAGTTGCAAAAAGTATCGCAGGAGATAAAGCAGAAGTTTCTTCTATTATAAGTTCTACTTCTGTCGATCCACATGATTTTGAACCTACTGCGCAAGATGCAAAAACTGTTTCTGATGCTAACATTGCTATTCTTAATGGTGGTGGATATGATTCTTGGTTTGAAAAACTAACTGCTAATAATAAAGACGTCAAAAAAATAGATGGTGCTAAATTACTAGGACTTAAAGATGGAGAAAATGAACACATCTGGTATAATCCTGAAGTAATGAGTAAAGTTGCTGACGAACTTACTAAAGTTTTATCAGATAAAGATTCTTCTAATAAATCTTTCTATGAAAAAAATAGAGATAACTATAAAAAAGAACTTTCTAAAATTACTGATAAAATTAAATCACTAAAAGAAAAAGCAAATGGTAAATACGTTCTAACAACAGAACCAGTATTTGAATATGCTGTGGATTCTTTAGGATTCAAAACAACTGACCAAGTTAAAAAATTAGCACAAGCTACTGAAGAAGGTAATGACCCTGCTCCACAAGATTTAAAAACAATCCAAGAGCAAATCAAATCTAAACAAATATCATTAATCATCAATAATGTTCAAACTACTAACAAAACTATAGAAGGATTAATTCATCTTGCTGAACAAAACAAAGTCCCAGTTCTAAACGTTACTGAAACTCAACCTGATGGAAAAACTTACATTGAATGGATGTTAGATCAATACAATAAATTAGAAGAAATTCTTAACGGTGGAGCTGGAGAAAAAGCATATCATGTAGAAGGTGCTGAAGAAGGACATTCTCACGACCATGATCATGAAGGACATTCTCACAATCATTCTCACGGTGAAAAAGATCACGATGATGAGAAAGAACACAAACATTAATACGAAGATTAAAAATTAGTCTTCACATATTATAAATATGTAGTATAATATAAAGAAGAGATTCTAAATCGTATCTCTTCTTTTTTATACATTTGAATTAAAAAATAATTTAATATAGGAGATTTTATGACTGAATTAATTATAAAAAATCTCACTTATTCTATAGGAGATAAAACAATACTAAACAATATTTCTTTTTCATGTATACCTGGAGAAGTCGTTGCAATAGTTGGTAAAAATGGCGTTGGTAAAACTACATTACTTAACAATATACTTCAAAAATTAAATAAATCCGAAGAAATTAGACTAATAGGAGAAAATCCTACTCTTGGATATGTTCCACAATTTAGACAGATAGATGAAGAACTACCTTTATCTGCTAGAGATTTTGTATCTCTTCCTATTCAAAAAGGATTTTTCCCTTGGCTTAGCAAAAAAGAAAAGGAAAGTATCAATGATTCGTTAATTTTAACTAATTCTATTAAGTTACAAAACAAATCAATAGGAATGCTTTCTGGTGGAGAAAAACAACGTGTTTTCTTAGCTCAGGCTTTAGTTAATAAACCTAATTTGCTACTATTAGACGAATTTACATCTAATTTAGATAAAACTAGTGAAATTGAATGCATGACTCTTTTAAACAATATTACAAAAAATGAAAACATCATAACTTTGTGTATAACTCATGAATTATCGCTTATCAATGAAAGATATGTCGATAAAATTTTGTACTTAGAAGAAAACAACTATAAATTTATTAGTATTGATGATTATAATAGAGAACAGAATAACTTGAAACTTTGCAAACATTATGTAGGAGATAACAATTATGCTTAATTACGATTTTATGCAAAATGCTTTTATAGCAGGAACTATTGTAGCTATAATGGCAGGATATATAGGTGTGTTTGTTATGGCTCGAAATATGTCATTCATATCACATACACTTTCTCATGTTGGGTTTGCTGGTGCAGCATTTGCTGTTTTTTTAGGTATTAATCCAATATACGGTTTACTTATATTTACAATTACTATGTCTTATCTTGTTGGTCACCTTAGTGTTAAAGCATTTAGAAGAGAAGCTACTGTAAGTGTAATGTTGGGAATTTTCCTAGGATTAGGTTTACTCTTCTTATCATTAACGCCAAAAAGTACAAGTTATGTGAATAACATCCTTTTCGGTAGCGTAGTATCAATAACTAGAGATGATGTGAAACTAATCTTTTCGCTAGCTATTGCAGTTATACTATTCCTTTCTATGTTCTACAGAAAAATTAAATTTGACTCTTTTGATGCCATCGGTGCTCGCGCTCTTGGACTGAACGGGAAGTTTATATCTATATTTTTCCTAGTATTACTTTCTGTAGCTACAAGTATCACTGTACCGGTAGTTGGAGCATTACTTATGTTCGTATTGCTTACTGTTCCAGCAAGTGCAGCTAGATATCTGACTAACAAAGTCGGTTTAATGATTGCTATATCAATCTTTTTTGCTCTGATTGGAACATGGGCTGGGATTACTCTTTCTTATTATACATCTCTACCCACTACGTTCTTTATAGCAACTATTGAAGCAATATTTTACTTTGCTAGTTTAGGATACTTTAATCTAAAAAGAAAATAAATTTATAAGTAGCTATTCAAAGATTTATTACCAATACAAATTTTGAATAGCTTTCTTATTAAGAAAAAGCCTCAGTCTTATTTTCATGACTAAGGCTTTTTTATATTATCTTGGTTTTACTGAATTTCTTATTCTTTCGTATGCACCTGGCTCAACTTTGTCTAGAGAATTTCTAATAATTTCTAGAGTTTTGTTATAACGATATTCTCTATAATATTGCTCAGCAACAGTTAATTGTTGATGGAATTCAATATTATCTTTTCTGTATCTGTTCGCATAACGAATAAGTTTTTCTATTAATTCTATATCAGTAAGAATATTATTAACTTCTGAAGCGTAGATATCTAATGATTCTTCTGCCTCAGCAACAGCACGTTTTAACAAATCAATGTTAATTGGTTCTTTTTTAAGTTCCTCTATAGCGTATTTATAGCTATCCGTAACATCTTTGTATAATACGATAAATCTATCGCTAAATCCTGGCACTCTTGAATTATCTAACTTACGTTTAATAACTTCTTTTTCTTGATTGATGAAGATAAGTTTTTCACGAGAGTGACCTTCTTCTTCACGTAGACTCGTTAAGTATCTTGAATAATTAGTTTGATCTTCTTCGATTTTTTCTAAACCTTGACCTAATAATTCCACTTTTTCTTTCAAATCTTTATAATTAAGTTTAGGTTGATTATTTATATAAACATCGATATCATGTTTAACATCAAGTAACTCACTTAATTCATCATAATAGTTAGCTACCATTTCTTCGTCTTTTTGATAGATTTGGTATCTATTTTTGATTTCTTGAATATTATTGTATAGAGCTTCATTTAATTTATCTTGTAATTCAAGTTTATTAGTTATTTCTCTATAGTTTTCTTCAATGTATTTTTTATAATCAAGTTCTTTTTTTAGATCATTAGAAACTTCATCGATAACATCATAAATACCATCAAGAATATTTTCTATTAAATCTATATCACCAGATTTAACTTTCTCACGAGCATCACTAAGCTGCCATACACTACTTTCTATTTTACTTGAAATTTCTAAGTGAGTAAGTTTAAATCCTTTTTTCTCCATTTCCTCAACTTTAAGTCGTAATGACTGAATTTGAGCTGGACAAGTTTTTTCAATCTCTTTTAACAAATCTGGTAATACTTCCATTCTGTCTTTTAGACTTGTTACTAATTCTTTTACAGAATTAATCTTATCTTGAGCTTCTAAATATTTACCAGTAGATGTTAGAAGTTTGAAATCATCAAGTTGTGGGGCGATTTCTTTGATATTAACTTCAAATTGTTCTGCTGCCGCACCATATTGATGACGTTTCGCTAATAATTCTCTATTAAGCTCTTTATACTCAACAACGATTTCTTCATATAGCTCTCTATTTCTAGGTTCAACTTCTGTTAATTCTTTAATTTCTCTTCTAATTCCAGCGATTCTGTCTTTAATATTGGCAATTAATTCACCGCTATTCATAATCACTTCATCAGCTCGTTTGAAATTAAATTTATCAATATAAGTTTCTGCACTATAAAGATCTCTGTCAAGTTCCTCAATGTCAATGCTTTGAATTTCGTACCATTCACTTTCCCATTGAGCATAAAGCTTCTCAGCTTTACCCGCAATCTCAAGTGCTTTTACCTTTTTCAAATCATCAGACAGTGTTTCTCTCTCTAGCTCATCTTTCATAACTAAAAGAGGGTATAAATCTTGTTTTTTCCTATTTCTAAAGACGAATAGGGCTACTACTCCTCCAAGAACAAGGATACACACAAATAAAAATATATATGTCATATATCTTCCCCCTGAAATTTTATATTTAATTTTTTACGTTTATTAATACAATAACCTAACAAAATTATACCATTTTTATCGCAAAAAACAAAGTGTTTCAGTCATTTTTTTAAATTTTTTTCTCAAAAAAATATCTAAATATTTAAAATTAATTATAATCTCTCCTTATAATTAGAAAAATTCCCTCAAAAATATCGATTACAAATTTCCTAAAGAATATTATTTAATATCTATCGTCCATATCACTTTATTTTTTGTATCTAATATGCGAAAATATAATAAAGTCTTTTTACAGAGGTATCTAAATGAATATAGTAGAAAATAAACAATTATTTATAGCACAAGCCACAGCACTAGTATCAGGAGAAGATAATTTAGTTACTAATTTATCTAATTTATCAGCTCTATACAAAGAATACTTACCAAATACAAACTGGGTTGGATTTTATTTATTAGATGAAGCTAATAATAATTTAGTTTTAGGACCATTCCAAGGAAAAGTTGCCTGTACTCGTATTCCATTTAATAAAGGTGTCTGCGGCCATTGCTATACAACTCGCGAAACTATTTACGTTGAAGATGTTCATAAGTTTCCTGGACATATTGCTTGTGATAGTGCTACAAATAGCGAATTAGTTATTCCTATCATTCAGAGCAATAAAGTTGTAGCTTTGCTTGATATCGATTCTATAGAATTTAATAGGTTTTCAGAAGAGGAAGTAGCTGCATTTAGTGAAGTTACCAAAATAGTCTTTGAGAAAATAATTTTTTAATAATATTATTAAAAGGAGAGTGACTCAACAAAATCGATTTATCCAAAATCACGATTTTTGAATCACTCCCTTTTTTATTAATCTATAATCCCTTTGAATCTTAGATAGTTTTCATAATCCATCTCTTTATTGATTGCACCTTCAGGTGTTAATTCAACTACTCTATTTGCAATTGTTTGAATAAACTCATAATCGTGAGATGTGAAAAATACAGAACCTTTGAATGCAATAATACCTTCATTGACTGCTGTAATAGACTCTAAGTCAAGGTGGTTTGT
Source organism: uncultured Gemella sp. (assembly GCF_963529685.1). Classification (GTDB taxonomy): domain Bacteria; phylum Bacillota; class Bacilli; order Staphylococcales; family Gemellaceae; genus Gemella. Next base: position 33,744 of record NZ_CAUSAI010000005.1, on the reverse strand, counting down.
AGGTTCATCTAAAAGAATAACGTTAGCTTTAGATAACATCATTTTAGATAACATACAACGCATTTTTTCTCCCCCTGATAATACATGAGCGCGTTTAAGTGCTTCTTCACCAGAGAATAACATTCTACCTAGGAATGAACGTAAGTACGCTTCACTTTCTTCTTCAGGAGAAGCATATTGACGAAGCCACTCTACTAGTGAAAGTTTTAATCCTTCAAAGTATTCAGAGTTATCTTTTGGCATATAACTTCTAGAAGTTGTAATACCCCATTTAACTGTTCCACTATCTGGTTCCATTTCACCTGCAAGAATTTTTAATAATGTAGTTTTAGATACCTCATCTCCTAAAAGGATAACCTTATCATTAGGATTTACAGTGAAACTTACATTGCTTAATACTTCTTTACCTTCAATAGTTTTACTTACACCATCAACGATTAATAAATCATTTCCAATTTCACGATCTGGCGTGAAACGAACATATGGGTAACGACGACTACTTGGTTTAATATCGTCAAGAGTAATTTTATCAAGCATTTTCTTTCTACTTGTTGCTTGTTTTGATTTAGAAGCATTCGCTGAGAAACGTGCGATGAATTCTTGTAATTCTTTAATTTTTTCTTCTTTTTTCTTATTATTATCTTCTGCCATTCTTCTAGCAAGTTGACTAGATTGATACCAGAAGTCATAGTTACCAACATATAGTTGGATCTTACCAAAGTCTAAGTCACAAATGTGCGTACAAATGTTATTTAAGAAGTGACGGTCGTGACTGACTACGATAACAGTGTTCTCAAAGTTAATTAAGAACTCTTCTAACCACTTAATTGCACCAATATCTAAACCGTTGGTAGGCTCATCCAGAAGAAGTACATCCGGATTACCGAATAACGCTTGGGCTAAAAGAACTTTAACCTTAATAGCATTATCAAGCTCACCCATAAGCATATCGTGAAACTCTACAGAAATTCCTAATCCTTCAAGAAGTTGTGCTGCATCACTTTCTGCAGTCCAACCATCCATTTCAGCAAACTCACCTTCAAGTTCAGCAGCGATGATTCCATCTTCCTCAGTGAATGGATCTTTCATATAGATTTCATTTTTACGGTTCATAACATCCCAAAGACGTTCATGTCCCATCATTACAACATCAATAACTCTGTTTTCTTCATAAGCGAAGTGGTTTTGACGAAGTACTGCAAGACGTTCACCTTTTCCTAAAGAAACATGTCCTTGTTGCGAATCTATTTCACCAGATAATAATTTTAAAAATGTTGTTTTACCTGCTCCATTAGCTCCGATTAAACCGTAGCAGTTACCATTTGTAAATTTGATATTTACATCTTCAAATAATTTTCTATCTGCAAAACGTAAACCTAAATTTGTTACTTGTAACATTATATTCTCCTTTAAATTCTATAATACTTTTAAATATTCGAAAAGTTCAGAGCCTATTACAGGCTCCAAACACTTCAATTATTCTTCGTCTTCTTCCTTTTTACTGACACTAGCTATTAAACTTTCAATGTGTAAAGCATATTCAGCAGTAGTGTCGTATTGGAAAATAAGTTCTGGAAATTTTCTAATTTTAATTTTCTTAGCAACTTCACTTTTCACGAAACCTTTAATTTTCTTAAATGCTTCTTTTGTTTTTTCTTTTTCACGTTCCCCACCTAAAACAGTGTAGAACACTTTAGCTTGAGAATAATCTCCTGTCAAAGCAACTTCTGTTACAGTAACAAATCCTAAATCATGATTCTTAACTTTTGTAGCTAATACATAAGTAATTTCTTTTTTTATTTGTTCTGCAAGTCTATTAACTCTAAGTTCTGACATAAAGTTTGCCTCCTATTTTTTTACTTCTTCCATGATGTATACTTCGAAGACATCTCCTTCTTTAATATCATTGAAGTTTTCTACAGTCATACCACATTCATAACCACTTTGTACTTCTTTAACATCATCTTTAAATCTTCTTAATGTATCAATTTCACCTTCGTAAATTACTACACTATCACGGATTACACGTACTTTACCATCACGCGATACTTTACCTTCAGTTACATAAGCACCAGCGATTGTACCAATTTTAGATACTTTATATACTTGACGTACTTCTGCAAGACCGATAACTTTTTCTACGAATTCCGGATCTAATAATCCTGTCATCGCTGCTTCGATTTCTTCTATAACTTTATAAATAATGCTGTGAAGACGGATATCTACTTGCTCAGTTTGAGCCATTTGTTTAGCGTTATTATCAGGACGCACGTTAAATCCAATTACTACTGCATTTGATGCTACTGCTAATGTAATATCAGATTCATTAATCGCACCAACACCAGTGTGAATAATACGCACGTTAACTCCTTCAACATCAATTTTAGCTAATGACATAGCTAATGCCTCAACAGAACCTTGAACGTCTGCTTTAATTATAATGTTAAGGTCTTTCATCTCACCTTGTTTCATTTGTTCGAATAATGTATCTAATGAAACAGCTGAATTTGCTTGACGAGTAGTTTCAATATATTGTTGTTGACGTTTTTCACCGATTTGACGAGCAGTTTTCTCATCTCCAAATACTACGAAACGATCTCCTGCATTTGGAACGTCTTGTAACCCTGTAATTTCTACTGGTGTAGATGGTTTGGCTGTTTGAATGTTTTTACTACGATCATTAATCATAGCACGAACACGACCAAATGTGTTACCTACTACAAGCGGATCTCCAACATTTAAGCTACCATTTTGTACTAATAATGTTGCTACTGCTCCACGACCTTTATCAAGTTTAGCTTCGATAACTGTACCTAAAGCTAAACGATTAGGATTGGCTTTTAACTCTTGCAATTCAGTCACTAATAAGATATTTTCTAATAATTCATCAATACCATCACCTTTAAGAGCCGAGATTGGTACGAAGATTGTATCTCCACCCCACTCTTCCGAAATTAGTCCATATTCTACTAATTCATTCATTACTCTATCAGGGTTAGCTTGTGGTTTATCCATTTTGTTAACCGCAACAATAATAGGAACGTCAGCTGCTTTAGCATGGTTGATAGCTTCGATTGTTTGAGGCATAACACCATCATCTGCTGCAACAACTAAGATAGTTACGTCGGTAATTTTTGCTCCACGTGCACGCATTGTTGTAAATGCAGCGTGACCTGGTGTATCTAAGAATGTAATTTTTTTATCTTTAGCACGTACTTGATAAGCACCGATATGCTGAGTGATACCACCTGCTTCACCAGCTGTAACACGAGAATTTCTAATTGTATCTAATAATGTTGTTTTTCCGTGGTCAACGTGTCCCATAATTGTTACGATTGGAGCACGTTCTTTAAGATCTTTTTCAGCATCTTCTACTTCAAAGTAAAGATCTAAATCTTCTTTATTGATTTCTACTTCCTCTTGGATTTCTTTACCATAGTCCATAGCGATTAACTCTATTTGCTCTAAAGTAAGAGATTGGTTAATATTCGCCATAATTTTAAGTTCCATGAATAATTTTTTAATAAGTTCAGTCGAACTTACACTTAGAGCTTCTGAAAGTTCACCAACTGTCATTCCATCTTTTACTAAAATAGTATCTTCTGAAATTGATTCTTCTGTTGGAACTTCAATAATAGCTGGTTGTTGTTTTTGAGCTTTTTTATTTTTCTCTTTTTTATTTTTTTTCTTTTTATTTTTCTTACCTTCGTTATTTGAAGTTTGCTCATTTTGAATAGTTTCCTCTTGTTTCTTGAAGACACTATCAAGCTTAGCTAACCCCTCTTCTGTTAGCATTGACATATGATTCGACACTTCAATATTCGCGTCTTTTAAAATTGTAATAAGGTCTTTTGATTGTTTTCCGACTTCTTTGGCGTACTCATAAATTCTGACTTTTTTCATTACTGTCTTCCTCCTTCTTCTAATAATTGTTTAAATTTCTTTATAAATCCATCATCAGTTATTCCCACAGCTACACGATTGTCTCTACCAATCGCAATACTAATATTTTCTATTGTAGAAAATTCGATGCATTTAACATTATAAAAATTAGCTTTATCCGTTAATTTCTTTTTTGTATTAACACCACAATCCTCAGCAATAACTAACAATTTGATTTTATTATTTTTTAAATTCTTTGTAATTAAATCTTCACCTGTAATAAGTTTACCTGCCCTTTGCATTAAACCTAATAAATTATATACTTTTATCATTATTTCTGTGGAATTGACTTTCTATAAATTAATCTAATTACTTCGTTATAGATAGGTTCCATAACTTCAGGTGACGTTGAGAAAAATTTCTCTAATTGTTTCTTTTCTTGTGCAACTTTTATAACTTCTAGGTCAGCTACAACATAAGCTCCACGCCCAGCTTTTTTCCCAGTTGGATCTACAGAGATTTCGCCTTCTTTATTTTTAACAATTCTTAATAAATCTTTTTTAGCAAACATCTCATTTGTTAGAATACATTTTCTTGTTGGTATTTTTCTTTTCTTCATAATCAATACCTCACTATTCAGCAGCTTTTATGTCAATTTTCCAACCTGTTAATTTAGCAGCTAGACGAACATTCTGACCTTTTTTACCAATTGCTAGTGAAAGCTGATCATCTTTAACTTTTACATTTGCAATTTTTTCTTCTTCATCAATTATGATTTCTTCTACTTTAGCAGGTGCTAACGCATTAGTAATAAATTTAACAGGATCAGCATCCCAAGTAATAATATCGATTTTTTCACCGTTTAATTCTTCAACTATACGATTAACACGTTCTCCTTTATTACCAACACAAGCTCCTACAGGATCAATATTTTTATCTTCAGCATAAACAGCTAATTTAGTTCTTTCTCCAGCTTCACGTGATACACTCTTAATTTCAACAGTACCACTATAAATTTCAGGAACTTCGATCTCGAATAATCTTCTGATAAATTCTGGATGTGATCTTGAAGCTAATACGTGTGGTTTACTTCCACGAGTTGGATTATCAACTTTCGCGATATATACTTTAATTGGAGTTTGTGGAACATAAGTTTCACCTTTAACTCTTTCATTTTCACCTAAAATCGCTTCAATTTTACCTAATTTAACATAAACATATCTTGTATCTATTCTATCAATAGTTCCTGATAAAATTTCACCTTCGTGTTCGATATATTCTTTATAAAGAATTTCCTTTTCAGCTTCGCGAAGTCTTTGTAATAATGCTTGTTTCGCAGCTTGCGCTCCAACACGTCCAAAATCACTTGGTAAATCAACTACTTCATAAATATCCCCTACTTCATATGCAGGGTTGATTTTCAAAGCATCTTCTAATGCAAACTCAATTCTATCATCATAAACTTCTTCTACAACATCTTTTCTAATGATAAATTTGTAATCACCTGTAGCTCTATTGAAATCTACTCGTACATTTTTAGCAGCATTAAAATTCTTTTTATATGCAGATAATAAAGCTAACTCAATAGCTTCTACTAATATATCTTCTGCAATTCCTTTTTCTTGTTCAATTAATTTAATAGCTTTAAGCAAGTCCTTGCTCATCTTTCATTCTCCTTTAATAATTAAAATTTAACAGCTAATCTAATTTTAGCGATTTTAGTGTAATTAATCGTAGATTTTTTTACTCTCGCTTTATCTTTATATTCTATCGTGATTTCTTCACCTTCAACAGCTAATATATCACCATAAAATTCTTTTTGACCATCAATTTTTTCATATGTTTTTATATAAACATGCTTCCCAATAGAATTAGTAACTTCTTCTAAGTTTCTTAAATCTCTCTCAATACCCGGTGAAGAAACTTCTAAATAATATTTATCACTAATAAAATCTTCTTTATCAAGTTCTTCAGCAAGTTTTTCACTTAATAACACACAATCATCAAGCGTAAGACCGCCATCTTTATCGAAGTAAATACGTAAAAAGTACTCTGTACCCTCCTTAACATATTCCACATCATAAAGAGAAAATTCCGTATTTTCAGTCTGTTTCATTGCTATAACTTTAACTTTTTCTACAATACTCATACAGCATACCTCTTTCTTAAATTTTTATTGCAATATAAAAGAGCGGAGAACCTTTCAAAATTCACCACCCTTCCGGTAATTTATTTCAATGTAGTTACATTATATCATATGATTACAAAAAAATCAAATGATTACCACATTTTAGTACGAATTACTTCAATTTTATATCCATCTGGATCTTTAATGAAGTAATAACTTGGCGGGAATCCTGGTAAACCTTTAAGGTCTGTTACATCATATCCTGCCGTCTTTTGTTTGTCATGTAACGCTTCTAAATCTTCTACAGAAATAGCAATATGACCGTATCCATCACCTAAATCATACGCACCATGATCATAATTGTAAGTTAATTCTAATTCATAATTAGATCCAGGTAAAGTTAAATATACTAAAGTAAACTTATACTCTGGAAAATCTTTTTCTCGACTTACTACAAAGTCAAATGCCTCAGTATAAAATTTTACTGATTCTTTTAAATTTGCTACACGGTAGCAAGTATGCGCCATAGTTTGAACCATTTTCCCACCTCTTAAATTTATAATATCGTCCATCCAAACCCAACTGCACCTATTCCTAGGTGTGTCGAAATAACAGGGCTTATTCCATCTATCTCTACAGTTACATTCGAATAATTTTCATCAACATATTTTTTGATTTCTTCTGCTTTTTCTAATGCATCAACATGTAGAACACATACAGTAATATGTTCACCTTCATGTTGTTTGTAATACTCATCGAATAATTCATACATTCTCGTTACAACCTTCTTGTATGTGCGAATTTTTTGAAACGGTACAATTACCTTATTATCAAAATGCAATAAAGGTTTCACCTGAAGTAAACTTCCTACCACTGCTTGCGCTCCGCTTAATCGCCCACTACGTTGTAAATGAGATAAATCATCTGCCATAAAATAAGCATTAGACACTTTTTTCATTTCATTTAAAGCTGAAATAATTTCTTTTGAAGATTTCCCTTCTTTTATTAATCTTGCCGCTTTAATAGCATAATAACCCTCTGGTCTACAAGATACTTCAGAATCAAACGGATGAACATTTAAACCGTCAACCATCAGTCCTGCTACAGAGTATGATGAATACGTGCCACTTATTCCACTTGATAAAGCAATAGCGATTACATCAGTATACCCTTCTTCTTTTAATTTTTCTAAGCAAGCTACAACTTCTCCAATAGCTGGTTGAGAAGTTGTCGGAAACGCATTGTTAGGATTTTTTAAATATTCATGATACTTATCAAGAGGCATATCTATTACTTCTTTATAAGAATTACTATCTATAATTAAATTTAGATAAACAGTACGAATATCTAATTCTTTCTTTAAATCCTCTGATAAAAATGCAGTTGAATCCATAATTATAGCAATTTTTTCCACACTCTATCCGACTATCTTAAAAGATAGCTTTTCCTTTCTTAGAATTTTTCTATATTATAAAGTTCAAGCTCCACTTTAGTCTCTCTTCCCATAAGCTCAATCATAACATCAGCTTTATAGTTGTGCAAGTCTAAATTAACTACTTTCCCTTCCATACCAACGAATGGACCAGAGATAACACGAACATAATCTCCAACCTCAATATCAATATCTACAACACTAGATAATCCCATTTGTTGTAAAATAAAGTTGATTTCTTCTGGTAATAATGGGCTTGGTTTTGAACCTCCACCATGTGATCCAACAAATCCAGTAACACCCGGTGTATTTCTAACAACGAACCAAGAATCATCAGTCATAACTAACTCAACAAGAACGTATCCCGGGAATGTCTTTCTGTTAACTTCTTTTTTCTTTCCTGTTGGAGTTAAGATAGTCTCTTTCTCTTCAGGAACAACGATTCTAAAAATCTTATCTTCCATACCAAGAGACTCAACTCTTTTTTCAATATTATCTTTAACTTTGTTTTCATAACCAGAGTAAGTATGTATCACATACCACTCTTTACTTACTGTATCACTCATAATAACCTCTCTTATCTACTGAAGTGTCTAATTCCAGCAGTTATTCCTAAATCTACCGCGTAGCTAAATAGCATTAATATTCCAACTACAACAATAACAATCAATGTTTTTCTAACAAGTTCACTAAAAGTTGGCCAACTTACTTTTCTCATTTCAGCAGCAACTTTTCCTAGAAATCTAATCATTAAGTCCAAACCTCCCACATAAATTTCTTACTATACATTTTTAAAATTATATCACAGTATAATTTATAAGTCTATATCTGTAAAATAATACATTCTTATACAATATAATATTGTATCATTAAATCATAAACATTTCAATTAAATATAGTCTCAAATAATTTATATAGTTTTTTAAAGTTATTTATTTAGTAAATCATACGTTGCAGTTAAAGTATTTCTCATTAACATAGTAATTGTTAACGGACCCACTCCTCCTGGAACTGGTGAGATGTATGCTACTTTATCTAAAAATTCATCTAGATTTACATCACCTACTAGCTTACCATCTTTATAGTTATTACCTACATCAATAATTGTACATGTTGATTTAACTTTCTCTTTTCCACTTAAGAAATGAGCGACTCCTACACAACTCACTATAATATCCGCTTGTTCAATTAATGACTCTAGGTTTTTCGTTCTAGAATGCGCAGTGATTACAGTTGCATTATTTTGAAGTAATAAAGTTGAAATAGGTTTTCCTACAATATTACTTCTTCCAATTACTAATGCTAGTTTCCCAGAAATTTCTTCTCCAGTAGATTTTATCATTTCTAAAATCCCTAATGGTGTACACGGAATAAGTTTAGCTTCACCAATAACGAGTTTACCAACATTTACAGGATGAAATCCATCTACATCTTTAAGAACACTAACAGCATTCAAAACTTTTTCCTCATCTATATGTTTAGGTAAAGGTAATTGTACTAGAATCCCATGAACTTTATCATCTGTATTTAATTTTTCAATTTCATTTAATAAATCATCAGTAGTAATTTCTTCTGGTAATTCTATTTTGATAGAATTTATATTATTTTCTAAACAAGCTTTATGTTTTGAATTAACATAACTTCTTGAAGCTTTATTATCTCCAACTAATACTACAGCAAGCGTTGGTTCAACGCCTTTTTCTCTTAATACAGTAGCTTCATTTTTAATTTCTTCTCGCAACTTCTTTGCAAGCTCAGTTCCACTAATGGTTTTTGTCATTCTTTGTTCCCCTTTTTATTTTCAGTTTTGATTGATTCTCTGTTCCATTTATTAATCTTAATATATTCTTTTTGTGCACATAAATAACAAATATACACATTACTATCATTACCCACTTATCTATTCCTGATTCAAAAATACTTAGGTATCCGATAGCAGTTAAACTCATCAAAATACTTCCTAAAGAAACATATCCTGTTAAGAATAGCGTTGCAAAGAATATTACCAATAATAACAAACTTAACATAGGATATAAGAATATAAAAACTCCTGAACCTGTTGCTACAGCTTTTCCTCCTTTGAAGTTTGCAAAGATAGGGAATACATGCCCTATCATTGCAAAAGCTCCAAATACAGATAGAAAATCTACTCTACCTAACATTAGTGTCGGTAAAAATGTAGCTACAATCCCTTTTGATACATCACATACAAAAACAGTTATCCCTGCTTTTTTCCCAAGGCATCTGAATGTATTTGTTGTACCTAAGTTTCCACTTCCTAATGTCCTAATATCAGTATTATAAAATACTTTTCCTACTATTAATGCAAAAGGAATAGATCCAATTACATATGCCAAAATACAAAACAATATAATTTGTGTAATCATAGACTACCTACCTAATAATAGCTCCGTATGCTGTAAGTGCAACAAGCACTTTATCATGTACTGATGTTACTTCTTCGTCTGTTAAAGTCTTTTGCTTATCGCTATAAGTAATTGTTAACGCTAAAGATTTCTTACCAGCTAATAACTCAGCACCAACATATAAATCGAATAATTCTACTTTACTAATTAGCTTACTATTTACTGATTCAACAACATTATAAATATTTTGATACTCATCTTTCACATCAACTAGCATAGCAATATCACGAGTAATTTCTGGATATTTAGTTACTTCTTCATATTTAGGTCTAACTTTACTTTCTGAAATTACTTCATCTAAATTAATTTCAAATACATAAGTTTTATTTAATCCAAGTTTGTCTGCAACTTGTGGATGAACTTCACCGATAAATCCAATACGTTTTTCACCTAAGTAAACCTCAGCAAAACGTCCTGGATGCATACCTTCAAGAGTAGATTTTTTATATGTAACTTTCTCATCTAAGCCTAAACGTTCAAATACAACTTCTAAATACCCTTTAGCCGCAAAGAAATCTAAAGCACTACTTTCTTTAAGCCATTTAGTTGCTCTTTCTTCACCTGTTAAAGCTGCACTTAAGTATAATGTTTCTTTTGGTTGAATATTGTCATCACCACTTCCGAAAAATACGCGTCCAATTTCAAGAAGTTTTAAATCTTTTTGTTTTCTAGCCACATTATATTGTACCGTATTTAATAATCCTGGAACCAAACTTTGACGTAAAGTTGAATGTGTTTCAGTCATAGGCATTAATAATCTTACTTTATGATGATCTTCTAAAGTATACTCCGTAGCTTCTTCTTCTGATACTAATGAATAATTAATAGTATCGTTAAATCCTAAGCTAGCATATACTGCACGAAGGTCACGCACCATTCTTTGCGAATAAGTTAAACCACCCTTTGTAGTTTTAGAGAATTTTGGTAATGTTGAGGCTAGGTTATCATATCCATAAATTCTAATAACTTCTTCAACTAAATCTTGTTTAATTGAAATATCCGGTCTTCTAGTAGGTACTTTAACTACTAAGTTTTCTCCTGTTACTTCTACTGTAAAGCTCAGCCCTTCTAAAATAGCTACTATTTCTTCAGTTGATAATGTAATTCCAAGATAGTTGTTAATATAAGTAGTTGTGATTTCAACAATTTTCTCTTCTTCTTTGTTTACTATTCCAACAGAACTTTCAACTACAGCATTCGGGCATAATTCTAAAATTAATTCTACTGCACGAGCAAGAGCTGCTTTTTGCATATTAGTATCAATACCTTTTTCAAATCTTGCCGAAGAATCACTTCTTAAACCATGAGCAGCTGAAGTACGACGTACTGATGTTGGATTAAAGTAAGCAGATTCTAAAATAATATTTTTAGTTTCCTCACTTACTTCTGTGTTTTTACCACCCATTACTCCACCAAGTGCAATAGCGCGAGAACTATCAGTAATTACTAAGTCAGTTGTTTGTAGTTTTCGCTCTTCTCCATCAAGAGTTTCAAGAACTTCACCTTCTTTAGCATCACGAACTACGATTTTATCTCCTACTAGGTCTTTATCAAAAGCATGCATTGGTTGACCAAATTCTAATAGAACATAGTTAGTAATATCTACTATGTTGTTAATCGGACGTATTCCAGAGTTCATAAGTCTTGTTTGTAACCATAATGGAGAAGATTTAACTTCTACATTTTTCACAACTTGACCTACGTAGTTTCTACAAGACTCACTTTCAATTGAAACTTGTAATGAAGTCTCTTCATAATTTTCTTCTTTCTCAACATCTTTAAAATCAACTTTATTATTGTATAAAGCACCTAATTCATAAGTAAGCCCACGCATACTTAGTGCATCCGCTCTGTTTGGAGTTATTGAAAGATCTAAGATATAGTCATTTAAACCAAGTACTTCAACAACATCAGAACCTAACTCTTGTTCAGTTTCAAATACGTAGATACCTTCTTGATAATTTTTAGGTACAACACTTTTACTTAATCCAAGTTCTGCTAAAGAACAAATCATACCTTGTGATTCAACACCACGAAGTTTTGCTTTTTTAATTTTGATTCCTGGTAATTTTGCTCCTACTTTAGCAACGATTACAAACTGTCCAGCATCAACATTTGGTGCACCACAAACAATTTGTAAGTTTTCTTCTTCACCAACATTAACTTGACACACATTCAATTTTTCAGCATCAGGATGTTTTTCTTTAGACACAACATATCCAACTACTACACCAGAAATTTCTTCTGCTAAATATTCAACACCTTCAACTTCAATACCACCACGAGTGATTTTTTCAGCTAATGCATTCGCATTATCTTCAACATTTGTATATTGTTTTAACCAATTATAACTTACTAACATTACTACCTCCTATTAATCGTTTCTATCACTATTGAATTGTTGTAAGAATCTTACATCATTTGTATAGAAACTTCTAATATCGCTAATACCATATTTTAACATCGCAACACGCTCAGGACCCATACCAAAGGCAAATCCAGTATATACTTCAGGATCAAAACCAGCCATTTTAAGAACATTAGGATGAACCATACCTGCTCCTAATATTTCAAGCCATTTAATGTTTTCTTCATCATCTTCATTTCCCCAAGATACATCAACTTCAACAGATGGTTCAGTAAACGGGAAGAAACTTGGACGCAGGCGAATTTTTTTATTTTCACCGAATACAGCTTTAATAAAATGCTCTAAAGTACCTTTTAAATCACTGAATGTAATATTTTTATCTACTACTAATCCTTCAATTTGAGTAAATTGGTGTGAGTGAGTAGCATCATCATTATCACGACGGAATACTTTACCAGGACAAATAATCTTGATTGGTCCCTCACCATTAGCTTTTAACATTTCACGAGCTTGAACTGGTGAAGTTTGTGTTCTCATTAATAATTCATTTGTAATATAGAATGAATCTTGCATGTCACGAGCTGGGTGATCTTTTGGTAAATTTAACATTTCAAAGTTAAATTTGTCAGTTTCCACCTCTGGACCCTCTGCAACTGAATATCCCATAGAAATAAATATTTCTTCTATTTCCTCAATAATCTTATTTAGTGGGTTTAATCCACCTAACTCAACTTTTTTACTAGGTAGCGTAACATCAATATCCTCACTAGCTAATTTCAACTCTAATGCTACCTTAGCTAATTCAGCTTTTTTCTCTTCTAGACTATCATTAATGAAAGTTTTTACCTCATTAACAAGTTTACCAAAAGTCGGCCTTTCTTCAGGAGATAAATCACGTGCACCTTTCATAACTTCCGTTAATGCACCTTTTTTCCCTAAAAATTTAACTCTTAGGTCATAAAGTTCTTTTTCATCTTTAATCGTTTTAACTAATTCTAAATATTCTTTTCTTATATTCTCTAAAGTCATAAGTTCCTCCTTAAAAATTTAATATAAAGACATTGATATAAGTTCTATTATTTATCCAAAATAAAAAGTCCCTCAAGACATAGTCTTAAGGGACGAATATATCGCGGTACCACCCGTATTTTAAAGCTGTTACGCTTCCTTATAATAGTTTATAACGGATACCACCCGATTGTACTCATAATATACTTATACAATTACTCATAAGCTGAAAATATATTCTCAGTTAGTACAACTCTTTCAGTCGCGTAGTTGCTCCCTGTTAAAAACATCCAATATACTGTCTTAATCATCGTTTTTGAAAAATTTTATATTTAAAATAATAATATAAATACGCGATAATGTCAACCAATAAGGCTATTTAAATTGGAAATTATACAAGTAAATCTTATTTTATCAAGTGTTATCTCAAACCTCTATAGTTTACAACATTATCAATTCAATAGATAAAAAAGACTTTTGGGCGAACCAAAAGCCTTTAATTTAGTAATTATTTAGTGTATTCTTCTACTAACGCTAATACTTCTTCAGTTGTTGAGCACATAATGGCTTTATCAACTAACTCTTTCATTTTTTCTAATGATAAGTTTTTGATTTGGCTACGCGCTTGAAGAATTGATGTAGCTGACATAGAGAATTCATCTAATCCCATACCTAATAATAATGGAATAGCTAAGCTGTCTCCAGCCATTTCTCCACACATTCCAGTCCATTTACCTTCTTTGTGAGATGCTTCAATAACATTTTTCACAAGACGTAGAATAGCTGGATTGTATGGTTGGTATAGATAAGATACTTTCTCACTCATACGGTCTGCAGCCATAGTATATTGAACTAAGTCATTAGTACCAATAGAGAAGAAGTCTACTTCTTTAGCAAAGATATCAGCGATAACTGCAGTTGATGGAATTTCAACCATAATACCTAATTCGATATCGTTGCTTACCGCAATACCTTCTGCTACTAATTTTTCTTTTTCTTCTAAGAATAAAGCTTTTGCAGCTCTAAATTCTTGAACTGTTGCAATCATTGGGAACATTACGCAAAGTTTACCATAAACTGAAGCACGTAATAATGCTCTTAGTTGAGTTCTAAATAAGTCTTTTTCTTCTAAGCAAAGACGAATAGCTCTGAATCCTAAGAATGGATTCATCTCTTTTGGTAAATCTAAGTATGGTAACTCTTTATCTCCACCAATATCTAAAGTACGAACTACAACAGGTTTATCTCCCATTCCTTCTAATACAGCTTTATAAGCTTCGAATTGTTCTTCTTCAGTTGGCAGTTGATCACGTCCCATATATAGGAATTCTGTACGATATAATCCGACAGCTTCTCCACCATTATTGTTAACACCTTCTAAATCAGCAGGCGTACCGATATTCGCTGCTAGAATTACTTCGTGTCCATCTTGAGTTACAGATTTTTCTGTAACTAATTTAGCCCATTCAGCTTTTTGAGCTTCAAATTTAGCGTATTTTTCTTTTAATTCAGTTGTAGTAGCTTCATCAGGATTTACGTATACAATACCTTCTAATCCATCAAGAATTAAAACATCACCATTCTTAACTTCTTCAGTAATTGTACTAGTTCCTACTACTGCAGGAATTTCTAATGATCTTGCCATAATAGCTGAGTGAGATGTACGTCCACCAATGTTTGTCGCAAAACCTTTAACGAATTGTTTGTTAAGTTGTGCAGTATCAGATGGAGTTAAATCTTCAGCAATGATGATTACTTCTTCATCAATTAAGCTTGGATTTGGTAAATCTACACCAAGTAAGTGTGCTAAAATACGTTTAGAAACATCGCGAATATCAGCGGCACGTTCTTTCATGTAATCATTATCCATCGCTTCAAACATAGAAACAAACATATCTGAAGTTTCTTTTAATGCATACTCTGCATTAATTTCTTTTGATTGAATATCTGTTTTAACAGTTCCCATGAATTCTGGGTCTTCTAGTATTAATAAGTGAGCTTCGAAAATAGTTGCTTTATCAGCTCCTAAGTTTTCTAAAGCTTTATCTTTGATGATTGTTAATTCTTTTTTAGAAATTTCAATCGCATCTTCAAAACGTTTAACCTCAGCATCTATATCATGAACCTTAACTTCTTTGACTGTTAAATCAGGCTCAACAAAAATGTATGCTTTAGCAAAAGATATGCCTTGAGAGGCTGCAATACCTTTTAGTTGTAACATTTTATGCTAATCCTTCTTTCTTCATTGTTTCTTCTAAAGCTGCTAATGCTTCAGCTTCGTCAGCTCCATCAGCATAGATTACGATATTAGCATCTTTACCAACTCCAAGGCTCATTACACCCATGATTGATTTTAAGTTTACTTTGCGTCCGTTGAATTCTAATTCAATATTTGATTGGAATTTAGAAGCAGCTTGTACTAATAAAGTAGCTGGTCTAGCGTGGATTCCTGTTTCATCGATAACTTTAAATTCTTTTTGTAACATAGTAGTGTCTCCTTTTATTTAAAAAAATATTTACATTCAAATAATAACACATGAAAGCAATATTTACAAGTATTTTATACTAATTTTACTTTTAAAACTATTCTTATTCTATAACAAAGAAAACCATTTCTTAATGAATAACAACACCTTACCACTATTCTTTTGAAAAACTTATGAAAACAAATTTTCAATGTTTAATGCCACAAAAAGATTCAACTAAAGAAAAAAGTATCTGTTACAGCACTAGTAACGATACTTTTTTTATATCATATTATTATTCTTATATTTAAAATTATTATATTTTTATTATTATATTGTAAACCAAAGAAAAATATTTATTACACTAATTCTCCACCAAGTTTAATAATAGATTTGAATTTTTCATAATCTTCATGATTTCTATTAAATTCACGAGCATTTTTATTAATTTCCTTAAAATCTATTCCTTGATCTTTGGCAGCAAATACACAACCACAATAACACTGTCTATAAATATTATAATCATTACACATTTCTACAGATCTTTTATAACCATTATTCTTCTTAAAATCTGAAGGTAAATAGTATATTGAAACTTGTTCTTGCAGCACATATCCTGCCTCATTAATGACAGTCGCATTTTTTTTAGGACTAAGTGTTAATGCAGAAGCAAAGTAGTCATAACCTAATTCTTCAGCCTTTTGAGCGGAAGAGTCTAAACGCATTTCATAGCAAATATGACATCTATCTCCACCTTCTCTGTCTTCTTCATGCCCTTTTACTGCACTAATGAATTTGTTCGGAGAATATTCATCAGCTAAAAATTTGATTTTTTTATCGTTTCTTTTATTGAATTCTTCTACAAAATCTTTTTGCACCAACATACGTTTTATATACTCTTCTTTGGGGTGTATATTCGAATTTGAAAAGAAAATTGTTATGTCACTAATTTCAGATAAATATTCTAATACGTAAGTACTACACGGTGCACAACATGAATGAATAAGAATCTTTGGACGGAAATTATTTTTTTCCCACTCTTTTATAAGTTCTTTCAAGACATTATCATAATTGATTTTTTGATTTTTATGTCTAGTATTTATAAATTGTTTACTATCAATCATACAAATTTAATCCTTCTAAAATTTCTTATATTTTACTTACCAAGTTTAATATACTTTTCCATATTTTACAATTAATATAGTCACTAACTAAAAAAGATTATCAATAAGTTAAAACATGAGTTTCGAGATATTACCTTAATAAAGTATATATAATAAAACCCATGTTATTTTTTATTAACCTTTATAGCTAATTCCTAAATGCTGATATGCCTTAGGTGTTGCACGACGACCTCTTGGAGTACGCTCTATAAAACCTTCTTTAACTAAATATGGTTCATAAACATCTTCTATCGTTATACTCTCTTCTCCAATCGTAACAGCTATTGTTTCCAATCCAACAGCACGACCGTCATAACGTTTTATTAAACATTCTAATATTTTATAATCAATATTATCCAGACCTTTAGCATCCACTTGTAACAAATCTAAAGATTCTACTGCCAAACTTTTTGCTATCACACCATCATTTTTCACTTGCGCAAAGTCTCTAACACGTTTTAATAGTCTATTAGCAATACGCGGTGTTCCACGAGATCTCATAGCAATCTCATACGAACTATCTTCGTCAATATCACATTCAAAAATATCAGAGGTTCTTTCTATTATATTTTGAAGTTCATTAATAGTATAAAACTCTAAACGACAATGAACACCAAATCTATCTCGAAGTGGAGCTGTTAATGCTCCAGCTCTAGTTGTAGCACCCACCAAAGTAAATGGCGGCAACTCAATTCTAATACTACGTGATTCCTCACCCTTACCAATTACAATATCAAGATAGAAATCTTCCATAGCAGAATAAAGAATCTCTTCAATTGATCTGCTAATTCTATGTATTTCATCAATAAAAAGAACGTCTCCAGGTTCAAGACTAGTCAAAATCGCTGCTAAATCTCCTGATTTTTCTATAGCAGGTCCTGATGTATATTTAATACCAACTTCCATCTCATTGGCTATTATAGTAGCAAGTGTCGTTTTCCCTAAACCCGGTGGTCCATATAACAAACAATGATCCAATACTTCACCTCGAAGTTTTGCAGCTTCTATAAAAATTTTTAAATTACTTTTTATTTGCTCTTGACCTATATATTGACTTAATAACTTCGGTCTTAAAGACTGTTCCTCGCGCTCTTCTCCAAAATTTTGACTTGCAGATACCATTCTATCTTCCATAATTTCCTCCTTTCACAGTTTATGCATTCATTAATAATTTTAATCCTTGTTTTACATATTCATCAACACCTGAAAAATCAAACGCTGATAATTTTTTCTCAATTTTCGTAAGTTCCTTTTTACTATACCCAAGTGCTTCTAATGCAAGCATTGCGTCACTAAGATAATTATTTATTGCAGTTGGAGCACTGCTAATATTTGCCATACTAAAATCA
Organism: uncultured Gemella sp.; assembly: GCF_963529685.1. Classification (GTDB taxonomy): domain Bacteria; phylum Bacillota; class Bacilli; order Staphylococcales; family Gemellaceae; genus Gemella. The sequence continues at coordinate 15,523 of NZ_CAUSAI010000005.1, read as the reverse complement.
ACCTTACCTTGTAAATCTAGAATAATCTGCTGAGCTGATTTTTTACCAATTCCAGGAAACTTAGTTAAATAAACAGCATCTTGATTTTCAATTGCACTTATTATTTCCTCACTAGTTCCTCCTGCTAATATTGCTAATGCACTTTTCGGTCCTACGCCTTTTACTTTTAATAATAATAGAAACACTTTCTTCTGTTCCTTATTCGAAAATCCATAAAGAACATTAGAATCTTCTCTCACTTGTTGACTTATATAAACTGTTCTATCGTCATTTAAATGGTATTCATAAGGATTTGCTACTACCACTTCATAACCTATACCATTATTATCAACAACAATATTAGTCGGATTTATTTCCGAGATTTTTCCTTTAATATATGCGTACATTACATTCACACTCCTGATTGATTATTTTATTATAAAATTAAACGTAAAAAATCTCAAGTATTTTATATAATAATAGAGTTTCAACTAACAAAAAAACCTGGCACAATTTGTACCAAGTTTCTAATTATTATTTAACTTTATCTAAGTCAACATTCATAACTTTAGCTGTTGCTTCTACTTTTTTATATGTATCTTGATCTACATCACTAAATCCTGTAATACTAAACATCTTAGTGAACAGTTCCTTCATTTTTGGATCTTTCTCTATATCACGAAGAGCTTTTTCTAATTTTTCTTGTAACTCTTTATCCATTTTGCTAGAAACTGTAACCATAACACCTGGTATCATCTCACTAGTTGCTAATTTTTGAATTTCATTTTTAGCCTGTGGAAAATCTTTAGCGTATCTATCTTCTACACCATCAAATGTCGCAATAACATCAACATCTTTATTTAGAAGTAATTGTAAACTCTTATCATGACCGCCACTAAATTGATAACTAATATCTTTATCTAAATTTAGTCCTGCTTCCACCAACATAGCGCCTGGATAAATATATCCTGATGAAGATGAAGGATCTACGAATGCTACTTTTTTACCTTTAACATCTTGAAGAGATTTAATACCTGAATCTTTTCTGACATATAATTCAGCAGTATACCCAGGTTTTCCTGTTTTCCCTTTAGATGTTAATATTGGCTTTGCATTACTTTGTTTTTGGGCAAGTAAAGATGAAAACGGAGGGATAATACCAAAATCAACACTTCCACTACCTAAGCCTTCAACTACCCCTATATAATTACTTGCAGTAAAGGCTTCTACTTTTACTCCTAATCTTTCAGAAAGATAATCAGAGATTGGTTTAAGATCTTCTACTAACTTCTCACTATTTTTTAGAGGAACAAATCCCATTTTAATAACTTTTTCCTCTGACTTTTTAGTTTCTGTCTTAGCAGAACATCCTACTATTGAGAAGACGAAAATAAAACTAAATAACGCCAATAATAATTTTTTCATAATTATTACCTCCTCGGTATTTATATAATATTATTTTGGTATAATTTTAACACAAAAAAAATAATATATCTACCTTTTAAATCAAAATAATAACAATTTTCAATGGAAAATTCGATATTTACTAAAAAAACGTTCGTCAATTACTAATAAATTTACAAATATTTAAATAATATAATTAATAATACATAATAAAAAACGTAATTTAGGCATAAAAAAAACACCTTATAAAAAGATGATTAAAATTGGAGGCGGCTACCGGATTTGAACCGGTGATCAAGGTTTTGCAGACCCGTGCCTTACCACTTGGCTAAGCCGCCTGAATATATTAAATTTTAATGGGGCGGCTGAGGGGAATCGAACCCCCGAATGTCGGAACCACAATCCGATGCGTTAACCACTTCGCCACAGCCGCCATATTTAACAACAATATTTATTATACATTTTCAATCAATTTATGTCAAGGGCTTTTTTTAGAATTTTAATATTTTTTCAGCTAATAAATATGCTATTATATTCAATATTTTAGTTAAAATCCATTATAAGTATTCTATTAACTTTTATATTAATTATCACTTACAACTTTTAGATTTAAATGATATAATTATTGTATAATTACAACACGGGAGAAACACAATGAAAATATTAACTAAAGAAGATATAAAAAAATGTATAACAATGAATGAAGCTATCGAGGTTTGTAAGAGTGCAATGGTGAACTATACTCTAAGTAAAGCAGAAATCCCACTACGTACGCCTATACAATCTAGTAAGAATAATGGACAAGTTCTATTTATGCCTGGAAAAATCTCAGAGGAAACAGATAACATAGGAATTAAAATTGTATCAGTTTATCCTGATAATACTAAAAATAACTTACCTTCAGTGCCATCTACTATGATTACCATAGATGAAAAAACTGGTATAGTTAATGGTGTTCTTGATGGTACTTACTTAACAGCATTGCGTACAGCAGCGCTTCAGGGGGCTGCAACAGAGTTACTTTCAAGAAGAGATAGTAAAATTGCTACATTAATAGGAACTGGAGGTCAAGCACTTGAACAGGCTCGTGCCATGATGACAGTTAGAAATCTAAGCGAACTTAGAATTGTTGCTCGAAATTTTGAAAAAACAAAAAATTTTGTTAAAACATTAAAAAAAGAATTAAATGATTTTGATGTGAATATCATAGCATACAGTGATCCAAATGAAGCAGTGACTGATTCTGACATAATAACTACAGTTACTACATCTAAAACACCAACTTTTTCATCAGAATACTTAAAAACAGGTGTTCATATTAACGGTATCGGTTCTTTTACATACGACATGGTTGAACTACCATCTGAAATAATAAATAAAAACAATAAAATTTATTTTGATACCAAGGATGGTGTTTTAAGCGAAGCTGGTGATATCTTACAACCTCTAGAGAATAAAAAAATAGAATTAAACGATTTTCAAGGAGAGCTTGGTGAACTTATTCTAAATAAAATTGAAGGTAGAACAAACGACAATGAAACTACTATTTTTAAATCAGTAGGAACTGCTGTACTAGATATCGCTTGTGCAAACTTCATAATAAATAAAGCAAAATCACTTGGTATAGGCACTAATATTGAAATATAAATAACTAAGAAGGGAGTGACTCAAAAATCATCATTTCGCAGAAATTAATTTTGCCGAGTCACTCTCATAGATTTATTATCTATTCATGTATTTCTAACGGTAAACCATCAGGATCGAAGAAAAATGCCATCTTTTTATTATCGAAATCATCATAACGAAGTTCTTCATGCAAAATACCAAGAATATCAAATTTTTTTAACATTTCCTCTACATTATCTACTCTAAAAGCTAGGTGCCGTAATCCTGTATATTCTGGCATTGGTATTTTTGGTCGTAAAGGAGCTGTTTCTTTAATAAATATTTCCAAAACTAAATCACCATTCTGAACGTTAATAATAATATCATTCTTTTCAGGTCTATTATATTCACTTATAATCTTGAACCCTAACTTATCAACATAGAATTCCTTAGTTTTGCTGTAGTTTGTTCCTATTATTGCTATGTGATGTACGTTACTAAACATTCTATTCCTCATTTAATCTTTTTACTATTTGTACAGCTTGAGTTAACTTTTTAGAATCTACCGCTTCATAGTCACCTTTGTCTGTATATCTATAAGTTACATCCGTACCAGTTGTTGTTTGATCAACACCATACTTTTTAAACGTTCCATGAACTTGAGTAACTCCAGTTTTTTTAATAATACTTTCTATATTTTCTGTAGAAATACCCGCACCAGCTAAAATTTCAATTCTATCACCAAATTTCTCTTGCAACAACTTCAGTAACTCCGCACCTTTTTCTACATTAGCTCCTAAACCACTTGTCAAAATCCTAGTACATCCTAATTCTACTAAGCGTTGAATGTTGTATTCAGGTTCATCAGAACAATCAAATGCTCTATGAAAGACACTTTCCGCTTCATAACTTTTACAAAGTTCTATCATTTTCCTTGTCTCATCCCATTCTATCTTTCTATCTTCATTTAAAAATCCAAATACGATACCCTTTGCTCCATGCTTTAGCAATTCTCTTGCTTCTCTAAACATTTGTTCTTTTTCTATTTCCGAATAACAAAAACCTCCTCCCCTAGGTCTAATCATTGCCATTATAGGTATTTTCACTCCATTTTCTATAGCCATATCTAGAACAGTTGTCGTTGGAGTTAATCCCCCTAAATAACTAGCACTAATTAACTCTATTCTGTCTGCACCTTCATTTTGCGCTACAATACAATCTTGTACACTACTAGCACACACTTCAATTTTTATCATGTTCAAATTCTCCTTTTAACTTTATGTTTATATTATAGCATATATTTTTCTAAGATATGTAACGTTCTTTGCTATACAAACTTGCAAAAGATAAAATAACTAGGTATATCAACCTGAAATATCAAGTTATTTTACCTAGTCATTTTAGATTTATTTATTTATCATACCCGCTTGAAGCTGATACATTTTGTAATAATTACCTTTTCTAGCCAATAGTTCTTCATGCGCACCTGATTCAATTATTTCACCTTTATCCAATACATAGATACAATTTGAATCTTGAATAGTAGAAAGTCTATGTGCTATTGCAATAGTAGTTCTACCTTCTCTCATTTTTTTTAGTGAATTTTGAATTATGTCCTCAGTTTCAGAATCTATATTAGCCGTTGCTTCATCGAGAATAAGAATTTTCGGTTTACTAGCTATTGTTCTAGCAAATGTAAGAAGTTGTCTCTCCCCACAAGAAAATGTCGAACCTCTTTCTGTTACTATACTATCATATTTATCTTCAAGTTTATCAATAAAATTGTGTGCATCGACAAACTTTGCTGCTTCAATAACATCTTCTCTTGTCAAGTTTTCATTATACATTTTAATATTAGATTCTACCGTACCATGATATAAAAACGGATCTTGTAAAACTAGACCTGTACTACTTCTTAATTGACTAGCACTATAATCTTTTATATCAACTCCATCTATAAAGATTTGTCCTCTATCAAAATCATAAAATCTTAAGAAAAGATTCATTATTGATGATTTACCAGAGCCAGTAGCACCGACAAATGCTATACTTTCTCCATTTTTCACACTAAAAGAAATATTCTTAAGAACATCACGTTTCCCATCGTATGAAAAACTAACATTTTTGAACTCAATATCACCATTCGAAATAACAAAATCTCGATCTTTTTGCTCTGGCTCATATTCATCATTATCTATTAATGTAAACACTCGCCCCGCAGAAATTATAGATGTTTGAAGAATTGAGAAGTTTTGCATTAACTCTATTAACGGATTGAAAAGTTGATTCGTATATTGAATAAATGCATAAATAATCCCCGCTGTAAATCCAGCACTTTCAAAACTTAGACCGAAGTACATAACTATAACTCCATACGCTAATACTTTCAATAGAGCCATTGCGGGTCGCAATAATAAACTATCAACTTTTAATGATTTAGTATAATAACGAAGATGCTCATTATTAACCTCACCGAATTTATCTATTAATCTCTGTTCCTGATTGAATGCTTGAATAATTTTCATACCTTCGATTGATTCAGATAACTTCGTATTCATCTCACTAATTTTTGCTCGCGAAATCTCTACAAGTTTACTAGATAACTTCTGATACATATATACCGAACCAACCATAACAGGTATGAATAATATCATATAAATTGTCAATTGCCAACTCAGAGCAATCATCGCAGAAAGTGTTACGATAAACATAAGAATAGTATTTAGGAAACTAGAAAAAATCGTCCCAAACATATCCGCAACTGCTTGAGTATCATTAGTTAATCGTGATACAACAGAACCTACAGGAGTTTTATCGAAATATGACATTCCTAATTTTTGCAAATTAATAAAACTATCATTTCTCAAATCTCTAACTATACTATGAGCTACTCTTGCAAAGTAAAACTCTCCTAAAAATGTAAATACAACTCTCAGTATAAACAATCCAAAATAAATTATTAATATATATAATCCTGCTTTAGCTATATTTTTCGTAATAAAATTATCAATATAATATTGAGCTAAAAGAGGAATCGCTGTCGCTACAATAGAAGTCAATAATATAAATAATAATGCTAATATCGATAAACCTTTATATCTAAACATATAGCGCATTAATCTAAAAAACGTCTTACTTTTCGACATCATCACTTCCCCCTTTCAAGCTTTCTTCCATTTGTTGACTTTCATAAGTTTCCTTGTACCAACCGTTATTAGCAATAAGTTCGTCATGTGTACCTTTTTCAATAATCGTATCATCACCTAAAACAATTATTAAATCAGCTTCCACAACAGCAGAAAGTCTATGAGCAGTGATTATGTTAGTTTGACCACTACGTTGCTCTTTTAAATTCTCTAAAATAATGTGCTCTGTCTTAGCATCAACTGCAGATAATGAATCATCAAGAATTAAAATCTCAGGATTAATTATTAAAGCACGACTCATTGCTAGACGTTGTTTTTGACCTCCAGAAAGACTAACTCCTTTTTCTCCTACAATCGTATCGAATTTATCTGGCATAGCCATAATATCATCGTACAACCCACAGATTTTCGTAATTTCTTCTACCTTCTTATCATCGATAAGTGGATTAGCAAAACGAATATTTTCTTTAATCGACATAGCGAATAGTACTTGATCTTGAGGAACATATCCTACAAGTTTTCTTAAATCGCTCAAACTATATTCAGCAATATCTCTGTTATTAAGCATTATATTACCAGAATTAATATTAAATTCCCTAAGCAGCAATCTTAATAACGTAGTTTTACCTGCACCAGTAACACCTACAATACCAAGTGTTTGTCCTTTTTCAATAGCGAATTTAATATCTCTTAACACCGTCTTACCTTCTTCAAACTCGAAGTTTTCTATATTATATTCTAGTTTTCCATTTTCAGCTTTAACTTTACTGTCTAGGTTAGTATCTACTTCATTAACTTCAGCTAATAAACTCTCAATACGCTTATAAGATACTTCTCCACGTTGCGATATATTATATAACCAACCAATCGCCTGAAGTGGCCATACTAACATATCTAAATACGTTACAAAAGTAACCAATTCACCAACTGATAAATCACCATTAGAAATGAAAATCCCACCAAAGACAAGAGTTAGTGTATAAGATATTCCAACAAATATCAACACCATCGGGTCAAATAATGAATTATACTTGGCTGCAATAACATTCTTTTCAAATACTCTATTATTAACTTCTCTAAAACTCTTAATCTCATCATTACCATAACCAAATGATTTAGTAACCTTTATCCCAGAGGCACTTTCTTGAACCTTATTGTTTAAATCTGAAAAAGATTCTTGAGCCTCTTCAAAACTTTCATAGTTTTTATCTCCAATATAATTAGTAGCATAAGCTAAAAATGGCAATGGAATAATGGCTATTAGAGTTAACTTAAAATCAATTAAAAATATCATTGTAAACAATGTTACTAATGCTGTAATACTTGCATCAACCGCAGACATTACCCCTACACCAGCAACCATAGCAACCGAATTTATATCATTTGTCGCATGCGCCATTAAATCACCAGTACGATATTTTTGGAAAAATGATGGAGACATCTTAGTAAAATGTTCAAATAGTCTTGACCTTAAAATTCTTCCTAGGTTATATGCTGCCCCAAAAATATAAACACGCCAAACATAACGAAGTGCGTACATTGCAAGTGCCGCTAATACAAGATAGCTAACATTTAAGAACAACTGAGCATTTATTAAATTTCCAGCTTCGATTTTGTCAATAACAGTTCCGATAACTTTTGGTGGAATCAAGTTAAAAATACTTACTAAGATAAGAGCAATTATCCCAATGGAATAACGCCTTTTTTCTAACTTCATAAACCAGCCTAGTTTTCTAAATAAATACATCTACACATCGCCTTCTCTTTCTTCTAATTTTGAGAAAACTTCTCCAATCTTACCATTAATAACCAGATCAGCCATATTGTCCTGAGGTGTTGAAGTTTTATTAATTACTACTAGATGTTTCCCTCTAAAATAGTGTAGTAGATTTGCTGCAGGATACACACTTAAAGAAGTACCGCCGATAATTAATACATCTGCCTTTTCAATAAAATTAATCGCAGCATTAAATACCGTCATATTCAATTCTTCTTCATATAAAGTAACGTACGGTTTAATTACTCCACCACATTTATCGCAGCTTGGTATTTCTTCATTTTTAGCCAAAAAATCTTCTAAATTATAAAACGACTTGCATTTCGTACAATAATTCGCATCAACACTTCCATGTAGTTTCAAAACGTTTTTACTTCCTGCTTGTTCATGAAGTGTATCTATATTTTGTGTTATTACTGCTCTTAATTTTCCTTGTTCTTCTAATTTTGCTAAATAAAAGTGTGCTCTATTAGGTCTTGCTTCCGGATACACTAAGTGTTTTTTATAAAAATCAAAGAAATCTACAGGATACTTCACAAACATTGTTCTAGAAACGAGTTGCTCAGGTGTAAAATGACGATTTAATTGCACATTAAATACACCGTTAGCACTTCTAAAATCAGGTATATCCGATTCAGTAGAAACACCAGCACCACCGAAAAAGACAATATTGTCATTAGACTTTATTATTTCTCTTAGTTTTTCTATATGCTTCATAATACTACCTCCTAAAATATATATTATAAGCTATTAAAAGAAGGAAACCTATTTTCAAGTCTCCTTCTTTTCCTAACTATTAATTAGTCTCTTTATCTTTTTGAGCTTTCAATTCTTTAATACGTTGTTTACGCTCTTCTATACGAGCTTTTTTCTCTTCACGAGTTGCACTCTTAATTGGACCACGAGCAATATGTTCTTTATGATCATTAGTAACAAGGTTCGTTGGTTCTTGTTTCATCTCGATTTCTTCATGACGTTCTACTCTAATACGCATTAGATTAGTAACAACCTCTACTTGAATATCATCAATCATGTATTCAAACATTTCATGTCCTTCTGTTTTGTACTCACGAAGTGGGTCGATTTGTCCATATGAACGTAGGAAAATCCCTTTTCTAAGTTGATCCATTTGGTCAATATGATCAGTCCATCTATCATCGATAGCATTAAGTAAGATATATTTTTCAAATGAATTCATAGTTTCATCACCAAGTAACTCACGTTTCTCAGCAAGTTCTAGGTTAATTCTGTGAATTACAAGCTCACGAATTTCATCATCACTCATTACATCAGCATACTCACTATCAGTAATAGGTTTTAGACCTAAGAATTTTTCATTAAGTGATTTAATGATTTCTTCTGTTTCTTCTTTTTCACTATGAACTTCAAGATTTTCAGTAATGTAAGCAATAGTTTTATCTACTGCATCTCCAATCATTTCTTGAATAATTTCAGTAACTACTTCATTTTCTAGTACTTCATTTCTTTCCGCATACATAATTTCACGTTGTTTACGTAATACATCATCATATTGAAGTACTTGTTTACGAGAATCATAGTTGTTACCTTCAACACGTTTTTGAGCACTTTCAACAGATCTACTTACCATTCTACTTTCAAGCGGTGTATCATCATCTTTCCCCATGATTTTTTGTAATCTATCAGCTCCGAAACGAACCATAAGCTCATCTTCAAGAGAAAGATAGAATCTACTGTAACCTGGGTCTCCTTGACGTCCAGAACGACCACGTAGCTGATTATCAATACGACGTGATTCGTGACGCTCTGTACCGATAACAGCAAGTCCACCTAATTCACGAACACCTTCTCCAAGTTTAATATCCGTACCACGACCAGCCATGTTAGTCGCGATAGTTATTGAACCGCGTTGTCCTGCTTGTTTGATAATTTCTGCTTCACTTTCATTTTGTTTAGCATTAAGAACTTTATGAGGTACTCCATATCTATATAATAGTTTAGATACTAATTCACTCGTTTCAATAGAAACTGTACCTAAAAGAACTGGTTGTCCTCTATCATAACATTCTTTAACTTCTTGTGCTACGGCATTAAATTTAGCTTCCATGTTTGAATAAATAAAGTCTGGAGCATCAATCCTTTGGATAGGTCTGTTTGTAGGAATTGTCGTAACAAACATGTTATAAATGTTTCTAAATTCTTCTTCCTCTGTTTTACCAGTCCCTGTCATACCACTAAGTTTTTTATACATTCTAAAGAAGTTTTGGAATGTAATAGTTGCCATTGTTTTACTTTCTTTTTGAATTGGCACACCTTCTTTAGCCTCTATAGCTTGGTGTAATCCTTCAGAAAAACGACGTCCAGGCATAGTTCGTCCTGTAAATTGGTCAACGATTAAAATCTCTCCATCTTCAGCAACAACATAGTCTACATCTAATGACATAGTATAGTTTGCTTTTAATGCTTGGTTAATATGGTGAGTTAAATCAACATTTTTTAATTCATATAGATTTTTTAATCCGAAGTAACTTTCGGCTTTATCGATACCATTTTCAGAAAGTTGAATAGCTTTAGTTTTAATATCTAAAGTGTAATCTCCATCACTTCCATCTTCTTCCTCTGCTTTTTTCAAAGTTTTAACAAATGCATTTGCAACTTGGTATAGTGAAGTTGATTCTTGTCCTTCACCAGAGATAATAAGAGGTGTACGTGCTTCATCGATAAGAACTGAGTCAACCTCATCGATAACAGCGTAGTTTAATGGACGTTGAACACGAGCTTCAACCGTTTTTACCATGTTATCTCTTAAATAGTCAAATCCCAACTCATTGTTTGTTGAGTATGTAATATCAGCGTTATAAGCCGCTCTTTTCTCTTCTGAGTTTAGAGAGTTTAAGTTAAGTCCTACTGAAAGTCCCATATAGTTGTAGAAAACTCCCATTTCTTGAGCGTCACGTTGAGATAAGTATTCGTTAACTGTAACAACGTGCACACCTTCTCCTGCTAATGCATTTAAATAAACAGGCATTGTCGCAGTAAGTGTTTTACCTTCCCCTGTTCTCATCTCTGCGATATCCCCACGATGTAGTGCGATACCACCCATAATTTGAACTTTATAAGGTTTCATACCTAATGAACGGAATGCTCCTTCACGAGCTGCAGCAAAAGCATCTACTAAAATTTTCTCTAGTATATCAGCTGTCGATTTCCCTTTTTCTCTCTGTTCTTCAATATAAGTTTTAAATTCTTCAGTTTTATCTTGTAATTGTTCATCGCTAAGATTTGAATACTCTTCATCTTTAGCTAATACTTTATCCGCTAATTTCGCTAAGTTTTTTACTTCTCTTTTGTTAGCATCAAATATTTTTCCTAAAATAGCCATTAACATTTTCCTTCCGACATATTTTCTTATTAATGATTTTATAATCTTATTATAATTATCTTATAATTCATCTCCTTATTATATCATCCATTTCTCTTTAAAGCAACCACTATAACATGATTTTAAGTTGATATTAAGTACACTCTCCATATTCAAAAATATACTAAATGAATTTACATATATTTAAAATTTTAATAGGGAAAACAAAAGCGACATAAAACGTTTTTCATAAAATTTTTGTTTTATATCGCATCTTATTTTTATTTCATACTATTTAACTCATCACTGGCTTAATATTATTAATCATCGATAACAAATCACTTGATATTTTATGGAAAAATACACTATTACTAACCAATAATTTAGATAACTGTGCAACTGTTGTTGGCATCTTTTCTAATACCTCATCTTTCATCATTTCCGTCATTAAAGACGCAGTCGTTACACCTAGTTTTTCCGATTTTCTTATCAAGTATTTCTCCAATATTTCTCCAAATTCATCACGTGAAATTTTAGAACTATCATTATTTGCCTTTATACTTTTCGTTGAATTTCTTTCAGCTATTTTCTCCAATGCTTTTTTCTCATTTATGTTCTTTTCCAATTGCATTCTAAGTTCAAACTCATCCCACTTCTTAAAATTTTCTTCAACATAGTCACTATTTTTCAAAATAGGGTCCAAGAGTTTATTTTTAATTTTTTCTATTTCTTTTTCACTATAGATTTCTTCTAGATCTTTTTCTTTTTCTCTAATCAAACTATTTAAGCAATCTAAATTAATTACATCAATACCTCTTAAAATAGTTTCATCTTCGATTTCTATTCCAGTCTCTTCGTTCGCATAAACAATTATAGGATGAATATTTTTTATATCTACATCAAAATCTAATTGCTCCAAAATCATTTTTTGTCTTTCTATTTGATTTAACACACTAAAAATTCGATTCTTTTTCCCTTCTTTAACAAGGTAAAAACTTCCAGTAGAATCAATTTTTAAATTAGCCCCATTGTTTTTACACTCAATCAAATATATTGACTTTTTGGTTATAATTAGAAAATCGATCTGGCAATGAAATTCTCCAATATTAATCGAAATATCTTTAATAATATGCATAGGATAAAAACTATATTTTAATTCATCCAATACTTTACTCTCACCAAGTTCACCAATTTTAAATAGTAATATTTGATAATTAATAGCATTATTTTTCAAAGCAGAACTTTCAGTTTTTTGCTTATTCATAAGATTTTTAATATTATTATTTAATGTATCATTAGCTTTAAAAATAACTATTTTCTCACCATTCGGTAAACTTACATACTCTGTTTTCTTGCTATTTATAATTTCATCAATTTCCTTTAACGTATGGTCTATAATACCATCTTTTTCAACATCTATACTTGAAACAGCTTTCTCAGAATCTTCATTTATAGTGACATCTTCTTTAATAACATCCCTTTCATCGCAAACTCCTCCGACATCTTTACTAATTTTAATATTTTTTAGAAAAATACCTTCGCTTTTCAGTTGTTCATTTGTCATATCCTTGTAAAAAGGTCCTTTAATTTCAAAGCTACAACAATGTTTACAAAAACGATAATCACCCCAAACAAACTCCACCCAATCTAAAGATGGCTTATCATTCGATTTTTTTAATGTTCTGCAAGAAGAGTCGTGAATCAAACCACTATCCATCTTACAAAAAGCACTAATTTCACTTTTATGTTCAAAATAAACTAAAAGTCTTTCAAAAATTTGATAAAAAATATCTACTACATATCTAGGAACACCAAGTTTAAACTTATCATATTTGATTTCTAATAATTTCAATACATTTTTTAACGTATAATTAACTGGATTATTAGCATTTGTTAATCCTACCTTAATTATCTTAGCTTGAATATATTCAAATTTATAATAACTTAGAAAAGGAAAATATTTCTCAATTAGTTCCCTTTTTTCTTTATACCAAACAAAAATTTTAACATCAATATCCAATGGTAAATTGTTAAAATAATTTTCTAATGTATTCTCTAAATCAAATAAATATTCACCTGAATCTATTTTTTGATGAAAATCTACATCATCAATAACTTCAAGTCTATCAGTTACATTTATCCTTTTTACTGAAACTGATAAAACATTAGCAACTTTAGTTTCAATAATATCCAATAAAACTATATTTTTATCCATTTTTTCAACCTTCTCATTTATTTATATTTATTCAACAACACCCCTACTTCCCTCACGTATAAGTCTCGAACATTTTGAGGTGCTAATATTTCAATATCACTACCTAAAGAGAAAATCCAACCTAAGAAATGACTACTACACATTACTTCAACAGAAGTTTGATATACATTACCTTTTTTATGAATAATAATATCTTTACCGAATCTATCGACGACTGCTCCTATTAAGGACTCCTTAAATTCTAAAGTCACTTTTTCTAAGTTCCCTCCATACATACCGAATATTTTTTTATAATAACTCGATATATCTTCTTTTTGGAACTGAGCATGTCCTACTCTATCAATATCAGCGATAACAACACTGCGCATTTTATCAACACGATAATTCTTTATTAAATCCGTTTTGTTATCATAAGCAACCATATAATAATTCTCATCATTCCATACTAATGCGAATGGGCTAACGTTATAAACTTCACCATTTTTCCTATCAATCATTTGTTTTTTATAATTCCACTGCCAATAATTGAAATTAATTTGCTTATTTTCTGCAATTGCATTATGAATCGCATCAACATTATAATAAATATTTTCGTTTATATATTTATTTTCTTCGAAAGAATATACCTGCCTTTGAATTTTTTGTGCCTGTTGTTTACTAGCTAATTTCTTCAACTTTAGAATTAAATCTCTTGATTTTTTTGCAGTTAAGAACTTACTCGCCTGAATAACATCAATCAGCATTTTCACCTCTGCAAGTTCAAACTCTCTTTCTACTAAAGCATAAGTATTTTCACGACCATTTTTTTCAACTACAATATTGAATCCATAATCTTGTAATAATTCTATATCTTTGTATAAAGTTTTTCTCTCTACAACTATTTCATTTTTTAAAAGTAAATTTGTTAACTCTTTAACACTTAAATAAGTATTTTCATCACTATAATCTCTTAATATTTCTAGTAAGTACAATAACTTTAATTTTTGATATCTTCCTTTTTCCATAAAAATTGCTCCTTATATATACTTATGTATATAATAACAACTATTTACGATTTTTTCTATCATTTTTGTTAATTATTTTCTTCTCTTTTTAATACTTCTGCAATTACAGATCCACCAGTAACAAAACACACTCTTACAAAGAACTTATCTCCCACTTTATCATAAATTCTCCCTGCACTTTTTGTACCTTTAGCAACAGTTCTACATGAATTTGCTACGTATCCAACTTTACCAAAAGTTTTCACCATAACTTTTATAGCTTCTTCATCATAATCGTTATCAAACTCTTTTTCACAGTTAATAACATCTCCTACCTTAAACACTTTATTTCCAAAATAGTATTCCATTCCTGTAATTGTAATATAGTCTTTTTCCATTTTAAATCACCTCTTCGTTTTATGATTTAATTATATCAATCTATCTGTCCATTTTTTGGGACTCTTGTAGAAAATTATAAAAAACATAAAAAAATAAGAGCCTAAAAATATATTTTCTTAAAATCTCTATTTTTATATAGCTCTTATTTTTTTATTTAGCAAAGTCACTTAAATATAAATCCCATAGTTTACATAAATTTATATTTTAAAACTTAACAATATCTCCTAAAAATTACCAATAAATAAAACATAATGATACGTATTATTTATCCTCGTTTACGTTTCACTGAAAAACTAATTCCTAGACCTGCCATAATTACACCTATCAATAATAATGAAGATGTTGTTTCTCCAGTTCTTGGTAGAACACTCTTTGTTTCTTTCTTCCCTAAATCACCTTCTGATTTATTTATTGATTTGTTAGTTTTATCTTCTTTTAATTTTGTATCAAACTTATTTTTATCTTCTAATGATTTACTTGGTTTGTTACCTTCTTCTGTTGACTTTATTGTTCCTGATGGTACGTTACTTTCTTCTGTTGGCTTTATTGTTCCTGATGGTGCGTTACCTTCTTCTGTTGGCTTTATTGTTCCTGATGGTGCGTTACCTTCTTCTGCTGGCTTTATTGTTCCTGATGGTACGTTACCTTCTTCTGTTGGCTTTATTGTTCCTAATG
>NZ_CAUSAI010000004.1:0-65313 GCF_963529685.1 uncultured Gemella sp. | reverse complement strand
CTGCCTAGATTTCTTGAGTGATTTTTTCTCGTGCCCCGAACTTGACAAAGAGCCATTTAAATTAACAAGTACTAATTTAAATATTTTAGAAATCTTATTTATCTTGTTCTTCTTGGAATTTTTTAGCAATAGTTGCTTCAAAATCCGCAGGGATAGAACCTTGTTTAATGATGATTACGTCAGATTTAGCATATCTAACGATACCTTCAGACACTGATCCCATAAGCATACGTTTGAATCCAGTTAAACCAGAAGAACCACAAACTACAAGGTCGATACCTTTTTCATCAACGATATCTTCACTTAGAACAATTTTTGGAATACCTTGTTCAACGATACCGAACACTTTAGTAAGGCCAGCTTCTTTAGCAGATTCTACATAGCTATCAACTAATTCTTTAGTACGTTTGTAGAAAGAGTTGAAAATGTAAGGATCTGATAAACCAGAAGTTGCGATTGTCGCATCAATAACAGACGCGATATATAACTCTGCATCCTCGTTTCTTTGAGCAATGGCAACGGCATTTTTGAAAGCCCATTCAGCTTGTTTTGAACCGTCTACTGCGACTAAAATTTTAGAATATTTATTTTCCATGATCATAACCTCCGACTTCTATGTCTTTACTTATATTATATCATATTTACAAAAAAAGTAAACGTTATTTTCAAAAAAACAGTATAAATATTTTTTATGAAAACAAAGAAAAAACCTACGAGTGGTGGTATATACAGCTTTCAACTCCTAGGTTTATGTTTTGATTATTTTATGAATATTGATTACACGTTTTCATCAACCACAGTAATAGTTCGTTTTCGTTTGTGTTCTTTATTATCAATTGTCACTCTGTATACTAATTCATAAGTTCCTGGTGTAGAAGTATCAACTTCTCCTTCAATAATCAGATCATCAAGATATGATTGTCCAGCTTTACGTGCAATGACTCCTTCGGAACTGATATCTATTTGTTCACCAACTTTGATTGTAGCATTTTCAGGAATGATAAAGTAGAAAGTACGTTCAAGACGACGTTCAAGACGCTTTCTGTATTTTTCTTCATCTTCGGCACTCATACGATCTCTAAGTTTTTCATCCACTAATGGCATTAATTCCACCTCAGTATCAGCAATACAGATTCTACTATTTACTAGCGTGAATGTTTGAGTTCGCCCAGGTCCACAGTAAGATTGACATCCTATGATAAATTCAGCATTTGGAGCTTTCTTTTTTAATTTAGGAATTAAAGTTTTAAGGTTAACACCAAGGCAATCATCACATAGTCTAAAAGTTACTTTGTCTTCAGTAATAACATTTTTATCATTTTGAGCCATATTATATCCTTTCATAATTTATTTATTTGAAACTAGAATTTATTATATCACATAATCATAATAAGTAAAATTTTAAATGCGTTTTAAATAGAAATGTTTTTAGTTTTTTTTCTTTATAACGAAGTTTAATATAAATAGTGATATAAATAATATAAAGATGTGAATTATTATTTTTGTAATAAGACTTATGAAGAACTCTTCTGGAACCATTTGAATTAGATTTGATTCATCAGGGCTTAATAACCACAGATCATTAGAAAATAGAAGTTGATGAAACTTAATCCAGAAAGAATTGAAATTATATGAAATTATACAAGTTAATCCTCCGATAACTACAAAAAATGATAGTAGTACTTTATTAAATGTTTTAGAAATATAGTATATTGTATTTCTTTTACAGAGTACTACTAATAATATGGTAGAAATAATGAATATAGTTAAAAAAACTATCATTATTTTATGGCTAATACTGTATAGTGTTCTTACATCTACCATGTGTAGTATATCCTTAGGTGTATACCATGAAGTATTTAGTTCTGCTTTATAGTTAAGGTAATCTAAAAGATTAGAAGTATTATCTATTAATTCATCATAAGTAGTGCCTATTTTTGTGGCTAAATTTTCCTTTTGATAAAAATTTTTATAAAAATCTAAATTAAAACAATTGTAAAATATTATAGAAAGAATTGCACTAATAAATAGTGAAAAATTTTCAATAATAATGAGTAGTTGTACTATGTATTTTTTCATTTAAGCACCTCCACACAACATTATAACATATAAATATTCAAGAAGAAATAAGGGTTGCCTCAAATCTGGTTTACATATTTACAGAAATTAACAAAAAAACGAAAATTACAATAGTTTTTGAGTAAAAAAAGTTTAATATTTACGTGAATTATGGTAAAATATACACATATAGTTATTTGTTTTGGGGGAAATCATGAATAAGTTTTTTAAGATCTATTTAGAGTTAAGAGAAAAAATAGAAAATAGGCAATATAGGTCTAATTCGCTTTTACCAAGTGAAAATGAACTTGCAAGAGAATATGATGTTTCTAGGGAAACTATAAGGAAAGCGTTGCTGTTATTGTTAGAAAATGGATATATCCATAAAATACAAGGTAAGGGATCTATCGTTCTTGATGTGAATAGATATCGTATACCGGTAACAGGACTTTTAAGTTTTAAGGAACGCAGACAATTTCAAGATGTTGAGGCTATTACTAAAGTACTGATCAACGAAGAAGTAGAAGCACCTGATTTTTTAGTAAGACTTGGACTTGTAAAAAAAGGTGAAAAACTAATTTATCTTGTTCGCCAAAGAATAGTTGATGGTGAAGCTGTAATATTAGACAAAGATTATATCAGAAAAACTGTAATTGATAGTTTGCCTACCGATCGTGTAGAAGAATCTCTATACGAGTACTTGGAGAAAGATTTAGGAATCAAAATCTCTTATGGAAATAAAGACTTCAAAATCGAACCGGTCAGCGAAGAAGATTTAACATATATTGATTTGAATGGTCATAAACATATTGCTGTATTGAGAAGCGATGTTTATACTGAGGGTACTGATTTTCTTCATTATACAGAAAGTCGACATAGGGTTGATAAGTTTCATTTCTCTGAATTTGCTAGAAGAAGAGGAAGTAAATCAAATTAATATTATTATAGAAAAGAACTTTGGACAAATGAATTTTGTTCGAAGTTCTTTTCTATGAAATTTCGTTAAATAATTGTCAAAAAAATTTTTTTCGTATGGGATTTTAATTATTTATCTGTTTATCACTTGATAATAAACTTCGTAAATATTAAATAAGTATAGAAATTCCGAAAAAAAGAATGTAAACCTTTTCACGTGAAAAAATAACCGTTGAAAAATAACTAAATAGAGTGTATAATTAATATAACTTATTGAATTTCCGGGAAATAATCCTCGGAAATATTTCTTGGAGTGTGAGGAAAATGAAGATAATTGTATTCTCATTGACTGGGAATTGTATGCGATTTGTAAATATGTGTAAAATCCCTGAAGATGATGTTATAGATTTGTGGGATATAGATTACGAAGTCGATTTTGACTACATTTTAATAACGCCAACTATAGGATTTGGGAAAGTTCCAGAAGATGTAGAAGCGTTTTTGGAACTGAATCACAAACATTTAAAAGGTGTAGTTGGTAGCGGTAATAAAAACTGGGGGAATAGATTTGCTAAGGCTTCAGAGACTATTAGCGAGAAGTATAATGTGCCATTACTTATGAAGATTGAATTGCACGGGAATACAAAAGACTTAATAAAATTTAAAAAAATATATTTGGAGAGTGTAGAGAATGGAGAAATTTAATCACATTGAACTAAATAATGAAGTAACTAAAAGAGGTGACAATGGCTTTTTTAAATTAGAAAAGGATATAGAGGCTATTGAAGAATTTCTTCGTGAAGTAGACTTTCGTACTGTTAAATTTAGTTCAGAAATGAAGAGACTAAGATACTTAGTAGAGGAGAATTTTTACTATAATATCTTTGAGAAGTATATTGAAGATGAAATTTTGGAATGTTTAGAGCTTGCTGCTAACTTTAAGTTTGAATTTAAAAGTTACATGGCTGCAAGTAAATTTTATAAAGATTACGCATTAAAAACTAATGACAAAAAACGATATCTAGAAAACTTTAATCAACATGTATTTATTGTAGCGATGTATTTAGGGGATGGTGATGTAGAATTAGCTAAGGAACTTATGATTTCTATGCTTGAACAAAGATTACAACCAGCAACACCAACATTTTTAAATTCAGGAAGAAGCCGTCGTGGTGAGCTAGTATCTTGTTTCTTATTAGAAGTTGGTGATTCACTTAACTCAATCAACTACATTGACTCAACTGCTAAGCAACTTTCAAAAATTGGTGGTGGGGTTGCGATAAACCTATCGAAATTACGTGCACGTGGTGAGAGTATTAAAGGTATTAAAGGGGTAGCTAAAGGTGTTATTCCTGTTGCTAAGTCTTTGGAACAAGGCTTTGCGTATGCTGATCAACTTGGGCAACGTCCAGGAGCTGGTGCGGTATACTTAAATATATTCCACTATGATGTGCTAGAATTTTTAGATACGAAAAAAGTCAATGCCGATGAAGAATTACGTCTTCCAACGATTTCTACAGGTGTTATCGTACCGTCATTATTCTTCGATTTAGCTCGTGAAAATAAAGACTTCTACATGTTCGGACCTCATTCTATCTATGAAGAATATGGTTTAGTGTTAGACGATATTGATATAGCTAAATACTATGATGAATTTGTAGCTAATGAAAATATTATGAAGCGTAAATTCGATGCTCGTGATATGCTTAACCTAATTGCTCAAACCCAATTGCAATCAGGGTATCCATACTTAATGTTTAAAGATAATGCTAATAAAAATCACGCACTTCGTGAAATTGGACAAGTTAAGATGAGTAACTTATGTACTGAGATTTTCCAATTACAAGAAACTTCAGTAATTAAAGATTACGGTGAAGGAGATATTATTAAGCGTGATATTTCTTGTAACTTAGCTTCATTAAATATTGTAAACGTAATGGAAAGCAAGAAAATTAAAGAATCAATTTATTCAGGTATGGATTCACTAACATTTGTAAGTAATTCTACTAAGATTAAAAATGCTCCTGGGGTTGTAAAAGCTAATGATGAGTTCCACTCTGTTGGACTTGGAGCGATGAACTTAAATGGGTATTTAGCTAAAAATTGTATAGCTTATGAAAGTGAAGAAGCGAAAGATTTTGCGAACGTCTTCTTTATGATGATGAACTACTATACATTAGAACGTTCAATGCAAATCGCTAAAAAACGCAATGAAACATTTAAAGACTTTGAAAAATCGGATTATTATAATGGTAGTTACTTTACTAAATATATTGAAAATGACTATTTACCAGTAACAGATAAAGTAAAAGATTTATTTGAAGGAATTTATATCCCAACAAAAGATGATTGGAGAAGTCTAAAAAATAGAGTAAAAGAAAATGGTCTATATCATGCTTATAGAATGGCTATAGCACCAACACAAAGTATTTCTTATGTTCAAAACTCAACATCTAGTGTATTACCGATTGTTGATAAAATTGAACGTAGAAGTTATGGGAATGCTGAAACATTTTATCCAATGCCATACTTAAGTCCAAAAACTCAATGGTACTATAAATCAGCATTTACTATAGATCAAATGAAACTTATTGACTTAATGGCAGTTATTCAAGAACACGTAGACCAAGGTATTTCTGTGATTTTATTCGTAAATTCTGATATCACAACAAGAGAACTGGCTAGATATTATATTTACGCACATCACAAAGGATTGAAATCACTATATTACACAAGAAATAAACTACTTTCTGTAGAAGAATGTACGTCTTGTTCTATATAGAAAAGAGAGGATAAATTACTAATTATGAAAGCAGTAAACTGGAATAAACAAGATGACTTAACATTTATGTATTGGCGTCAAAATATTGCTCAATTTTGGGTTGATACTGAGTTTAAAGTATCAAAAGATATCAAGAGCTGGAACGAAGATTTAAATGATAAAGAACGTGAGGCTTATAAGAAAGTATTAGCTGGTTTAACTGGTCTTGATACTCAGCAAGGTGATAAAGGTATGCCTCTTGTATCTCTACATACAGAAGATATGAGAAAACAAGCTGTATACAGCTTTATGGGGATGATGGAGCAGATTCACGCGAAAAGTTATTCAACGATATTCACATCTTTAATCCCTTCACAAGAAACAGATTACTTATTAGATGAATGGGTTCCTAGTAATCCAGAACTTCAATATAAAGCGAAATTAATTGAAGACTACTACATGAAACTATTCAAGCCAGAAGTTCCTAAATATGACTTATATATGGCTCGTGTTGCTTCAGTATTCTTAGAAAGTTACATTTTTTATAGTGGATTCTTCTACCCATTATATTTAGCTGGACAAGGTAAAGTAACGACTTCTGGAGAGGTTATTCGTAAAATCTTATTAGATGAAACTATTCATGGAAGTTTTACAGGATTTGATGCTCAAGAACTATTCAAAACTCTTACTCCAGAGGAGCAAGAACGCGCTGAAAAAGAAATGTATAAACTGTTATTAGATTTATATGAAAATGAATTAGTATATACTAAAGACATATATAGCGAAATAGGGTTATATGAAGAAGTGAAAGATTATGTTGAGTATAATGCTAACCGTGCTTTAGCGAATTTAGGATACCCAGGGTACTTTGAAGATAAAGAGATCAACCCAATTATTGAAAATGCAATGAATACAAATACTAAAAACCATGACTTCTTTAGTGTTAAAGGTGATGGATATGTAGTAAGTATGAATGTAGAATCGATTGAAGATGAGGACTTTATTTTTGAGTAGGTAAAAATCATGAAAATATTATTAGTAAGACATGGTGAGACAGATTATAATAAAAATAGATTGATTCAAGGGCATAGTGATATTGAATTGAATGAAACTGGTAGAAATCAAGCGACAGAAGCAGGAAAAAAGTTAACTGAACATAATATTGATTGTGCTTTTAGTAGTCCGTTAAAACGCGCTGTTGAAACAACCAGACTTATGCTTGATAACTCAAATAATAATCAAAATATTTCCAAAGAAATAACTACTGATAATCGTTTAATAGAAAAGTTCTTTGGGGATTTTGAGGGGAAAACATTTGAAGAGTATTTTTCTGCATTAGAAGTTCAAAGTGGTTTAGAGTCTATTGAGAAAGATGAAGCGGTGTATGAAAGAGCGAGTTCATTTTTCAATGAACAATATTTAGAGCACAAAGATGAAACAATTTTAGTAGTTTGTCATGGTGCATTAATTCGTATATTCTTACGCACGTTAGGATTATATCCTGAATCAAATATGCTAATTAACAATACTGCATTAAACGTAGTACACTATGATGGACAAAAATTTATATTAGAGAAATTTAATATATAGATAGCTAGGGAGCGACTCAAAATTCTGATTTTGAAGAAATCATTTTTAAGAGTCGTTTCCTAATTTTTCAAGTAAAGGAGATGGTAATATGCGTATAATTTTAGCAAGACATGGAGAAACTGATTATAATAAAAATAAAATGGTTCAAGGTCACACTGATATACCGCTAAATGAAGAAGGGATTCGTCAAGGAATAGCAGCAGGTAAAAAAATCGAAGGCTATAAGATTGATATAGCTTATAGTAGTGTTTTAGGTAGAGCATATGACACAGCAAGATATATGCTAGATAATTCAAATAGTGAAGATAATAAAAAACTATCTATAATAAAAGATAAGAGGCTTATAGAAAAATCATATGGTGGATATGAAGGTGTTTCTTTTGCAGAGTATGGCGCTGGTCTTAAAGCTGGAGAAACGAGAGGAATGGAATTAGATTCTGATGCTGCTGATAGAGTAGAAGAATTCTTTAAGGAAAAACATGAAGAGCATCCAGATAAGACAATGTTGGCAGTTTGCCATGGTGGCTTAATTCGCTCATTCTTAACTGAAAAAGGTATCAAAGAAGTGTTGCGTGGTGTCATAGTGAATACTTCTGTTAGCGTTCTTAACTATGATGGAGAGAAGTTTGAACTCATAGAGTTTAATAAATAATCATAGAGGTATATTTTTTAAAGATAAGTATTTAAAGTAATCTCTAAGTTTTTCTATATGATGGAGTTTACTTTTAGTAATAAAATAGTTTTTTTAATTGAGAATTTTAAGTTAGTTTCTATTGACAAACAGTGTTAAATTCTTTATACTATTAAGTAAATTAATATGTAAAACATTGAAGAGATAAGTAGGTTAAATTTGATTCATAGCAGAGAGCTTTCGGTTGGTGTAAGAGAGCAAGAGGAGATATAACTGAAAATGGTCTCGGAGTAATAATTATCTAATAGGTAATTACGAAGGTGCACGATATAGCACAACGGTATGAACACGTACCGAGAAAGGTGAATATTTATATTCATAAATATGGGTGGTAACACGATAGACTCGTCCCTATTACATTAATTTGTAATAGTGGCGAGTTTTTTTATTTAACATAAATAGTAGTTGAGGAGAAAAAATAATGCCAATATGTATACAGAACGAATTGCCGGTAAAAAATAAATTATTAGAGGAGGGAGTAGTTGTAATAGAAGAGAATAGGGCGAAAAATCAAGACATTAGGCCTTTAAGGATATTAATTTTAAATTTAATGCCGAAGAAAGAAGAAACTGAACGTCAATTACTAAGACTTCTAGGGAATTCTCCCCTTCAAATAACAGTGGAGTTCTTACATATGACAAGTCATATTGCAAAAAATACAGCACAATCTTACTTAGAGAAATTCTATAAAACATTTGATGAAGTGAAAAATAAGTATTATGACGGTCTTATTATTACAGGTGCACCGATAGAACATCTAGAATTTGAAGATGTTAATTATTGGGGAGAGTTGAATGATATTTTTGAATGGAGTAAAACGCACGTATTTTCAACATTAAACATTTGTTGGGCTGCACAGGCTAGTTTATATTATCACTATGGAGTGAAAAAAGAACAAGTTAGTGATAAAGTATTTGGGGTTTTTGAACATGATGTTCTTATCGAAAATCATACTTTAACGCGAGGATTTACAGACACTTTCTTGGCTCCTCATTCTAGGCATACAAGAATAGAGGAGGAGAAACTTCCTACTATTGCTGAGTTAGATATTCTTGCTAAGTCAGAAGATGTTGGAACTCTTCTTGTAGCGACTAAAGATTTAAGAAAGATTTTTATAACAGGGCACATCGAATATGATGCAGATACTCTTCATAATGAGTATGTTCGTGATAAAAATAGTAATTTACCGATAGATATTCCTGTAAACTATTACCCGGGAAATGATGATGAAAAAGTACCTAAAAATAGATGGAGAGGAGTAGCTTATTTATTCTATCACAACTGGTTAAACCAGGTATACCAATTAACTCCATATGATTTAACAGAGTTAGGAAAATAGGATAAAAGAAATAGGGAGTGACTCAAAAATCGTGATTTCGAAGAAACAAGATTTTGTCGAGTCAACCCCTATTTTTAATTGTCTTTTTTTTCGTCTTGTTTTGTAGAGTTTTCTTCTTCAGTCAATCCTGAAATTGATTTTTTAAATGATGTGAACATTTTTCCGATTGATTCTCCAAGTTCAGGTAGACGTTTAGGACCGAAGATAATTAGAGCAGCTATAATAAGAACTATAACTCCAGGAGCCCCGATATCACGTAAAAATCCCATTATTTTTCACCTCTTTTGTTGTAAATATACTTACTAATAATAATGCTAATTTCATAAATTAAAATTAATGGTATAGACATGACGATATCACTAATAAAATCAGCAGGCGTAATGACTACTGCTATTACTATTAATATAAAATATGCGTATCTTCTATTTTTAATTAAGAATCTCGGCGTTAGGATACCTAGTGATGTTAAAAAAGCTACAATAACAGGAAATTCAAAAAGTATTGCTATCGGTATTGTTGTATTAATAACAAATGATAGATAGTTTTGAGCTGTTAATTGAGTGTTGAATAAATCATCTCCAATAGAAAGTAGCACGTTTAAAATAGCAGGGGTCACTATAAAGAACCCGAAAGCTAATCCTGTTGAAAAGCAAATGAATACCGCTGGTATATAAGCAAGTAACGCACGAGCTTCTTTTTCTTCTAAAGCAGGCTTAATGAATGCCCAGATTTGATAACAAATAAATGGTATCGAAAAAGTGAAGGCGCAAATACCTGCGAGTGTTAGATATATCCATAGTATATCATTAGGTCCAAGAACAATCAATTTATTATTAAAATTACTCGTTAAAAATTTATAAATATCTGCAGACCATAATAAACTTACTATGAAAGAGATGATAAAAAACATAAGGCTTAGTATCAATCTCTTTCTAAGTTCGGTTAGATGATCCACGGTAGAAATTTTATCTCCATATTTCATCATAAATTTTTCCTATTTATCTTTAGATTTTTCATAGAATATGCTAATAGCAACAATAACTATATATACAAGTTGTGCTGTAACTACTTCAATGCTAGGATAGATTCCTAGAGTTTCAATAGTAGGTAGATAATCTATAATATGATTTGATAGAATGTTAGTAATTTGTAAGGCGTGCATACTTACACCTAGCATTTTGAATCCTAGAATATATATTAGCCAAGATAATACTAGGAATACCTTACTGATAGGAAGTTTCCCTGAGGCTTTAACCATTATTAAACCGATAATAATCAATGCGACAACAGCAAGAGCTATTCCGATTAGGAGATTTGTTGCTGAAATTAATGGCATGATTCCAGCATAGAATAAAATAGTTTCAGCGCCTTCACGGAATACTGCCAAGAAGCTAAGTGTAAACATAGAAATAAAGCTTCCAGTTGAAAGTACTAGATTTAGTTTAGTATCCATATATTTTTTCCATGCTTTAACAGAACTTTTGCTGTGTAGCCATATTCCAATACCTATCATCATTACTACTGCGAAGATACCAACTACACCTTCGATGATCTCTCGGTTAGTACCTGATGCTAGAGTGGGAAATGAGTACTTTAAGATTACGGCTGCTAGTATACTAGAAAGAATACCGACTAAGGCACCTGCATAAATCCATACTAGGCCTTTTCTTTGTTTTGCAGCTTTTAAAGCACTTGCTAAAGATAGTACAATGATTAGTGCTTCTACACCTTCGCGAAGTAAAATTAGCATAGAATCTAATGCAGTATAGTTAGACTTCGTATCGATTTTAGAAAGTTCTGAAATCAAGTTTTTAAGTTGATCTTGGTATTTTTGTTCGCTACCTTTAACCATAATAATAGGAGTTTCACTCTCTACCTTAGTATATAATGAAGCGTTACGTGTACGAACTTCACCTTCGATTATAGGCCAAACTTCAATGAATTTCTTCATTTTTTGAGAGCCTTGAGCTGTGTTTCCATCTTTAAAGGCTGAAAGACTATCTTCAAGAATCTTTATTCCTTGTTCAAGTGTTTTAACATCTGTATTCTGTTCTAGTTTTTTACCTGCTAGAAAATCGTCTAGGTAATTTTTTAAATCTATTAGATATAATTTTATACTTTGATAGTCATATGGTTCTACCTCCATAGAACTTCGTAGAAATGACATAGTTGTTTCTATTTTTCCATAGTAAGCAGGTTCTAGTGTTCTTACGATACCTTCATTTCTAACCCAAGCAGCATTATATTTAACGTATTCTGCTTTCATTGTTTCTATATTTTTAGTATTAATAGCTTTTTCTAATTTATCGAAAGCAGGATAAAGTCTTGTTTTAAAAGCTTTTTTCTCAGCTTCAACATCTAGAGGATTTTGTTCATTTTCAAAAGCAAGTAGAGCAGTTGACAATTCTCTTAGGTTCTCTTCATTAATATCATTTGATTTTAATGTTTGTTTAACTTTTTTTCCAGCTTCAGAATCTGAATTTTTTGTAGACTCAAATTCTGTTTTAAATTCTTCTATTAGTTTTTTAGCTTTATCCTGCTCATTATTTTTTAATGCAGTATTAGCATCGGTAATTTTTATAAAAAGATTACTATATGATTCTTTAGCTACTATAGTTTTTAAATATGTTGAACTAAAGCTAAATAGTACGATGAAAGCTAAAATAATTTTAGTCAAAAAGTTTTTGCCCAATATATTCTCCCTCCTTAATTCCTCCAAAACATGCGAATAAACCACTACCTATATGAGTTATGTATTCGTTCATTTTATCTTCATTTCCAAGACTATTTTGGATTGTAATAAATTGTTTTGGATCTTTTTGGAATGAAATAAATAGTAATCCAGAATCGAACTGTCCAGTAGTTTCATTTATTCCATCTGAGTAAGAGTAAGAACGTCTCAGAAGTTCTACACCTGGTTTATGTGCTAAATGAACATGAGAAGTAACGGGGATTAGTGGTTTTCCATCTGGCCCTTTTTTATTAAGGTCAATTGGTGCAAATTCATCAGTTTCTCCGAAAGGAGCACCACTATCTTTATATCTTCCAAATGTATTTTCTTGTTCATTTAAACTTGTTCTATCCCATGTTTCAAGGTGCATTTGAATACGCCTAACAGCCATGTAACTTCCATCTTTCATCCAGTTATTATTATCACACCAAACGATTTTATTAAACTGATCTTCTTTAGTTGCATTAGCAGTACCATCTTTAAATCCAAAAAGATTACGTGGTGTTTCAATACGGTTTCCAATTGCAGCAAATCCTGATTGACTCCATTTCATAGTGACTGTAGAACGGGCTTTTCTAACTAAGTTACGAACAGCGTGAAATGCTACTTGCTCATCGTCTGCACACGCTTGAATGCAAATATCTCCACCTGTGTATTTATCTTTTAGTTGTTCTCTAGCGAAAGGTGGTAAGTCTTTAAATTCTTCAAGATTTTTATTATCTAATTTCATTTTTTTTAGGAAACTTGTACTAACTCCAAATGTTAGAGTTAAACGATAGGGATTTAATCCTACCGTTTCTCCAGTATCTTTTGGTGGTAAATAATGGTTTTTAAGAGCAGGTTCAACAAGTTCACCATTCATTAATTTTTCACTATATTTAGTCCATTCCTTAAACATGTTGATTACATCATCACGCTTAGTAGAGTGTAAATCTAGCACGACAAAATAAACGCATTTTTGCATTAGTGTAGTAATACCAGCTTGGTGTTTACCGTAGAAACTGATTTTCTCTTCACCATCAGCAATGACTCTATTGTTTTCAGCTTTATTTGCGAAAAAACCACCAAGAGCCGAGGCTCCAACAACCGCACCAGCTCCAGTCATTCCTGCTTTCTTTAGGAAATCACGTCTTGTTATTTTTTTGTCAATCCATTTTTTACCAGATTCTTCCATATTACTTAGCCTCTTCGTCTAAAATTACACCCATTTGTGAAAGTGGTTCACCTAATTTTGTTACTGCTTCAGAAAGTTCTTTTGTATTTTCTTTTGTTAAGTCAGTATATAGTTTATAGTGTTTGTCATCAGTTTTATATTTATCTAATAGTTTATTGATTGTAGCAAATTTTTCAACTAAATCACTAGCTAATTTACTATCTTTTTTCTCGATTAATGGTTTAAAGATTTTGAAGATTTCTTCAGCACCTTCGATATTAGCTTTAAAGTCGTAAAGGTCAGTGTGAGAGTATATTTCTTCTTCACCTGTGATTTTTTGTGTTGCAACTTCGTTAAGTAGGTCAACAGCTCCAGTTACCATTAAGTCAGGTGTAACTTCAACAGTAGCAACTTTAGCTTTTAATTCTTTAATATCTTTTACTAGTTGGTCTGCATATTCTTCAGTACCTTTTGTAGTATTTTTTTCCCACATAGTTTTTTCAATTCTGTGGAATCCGCGCCATCCTTCTTCTGTTTTATTTTCTTCTAAGTAATCAGCAAGACGGAAGTCGATGTTTACGTCTAATTCTCCAAAACTTTCAGCAATTGGCTCTGAGCGCTCATAAGCCATACGAATAACTGGGTATTGTTTCTTAGCTTCTTCAAGATTCCCTGCTTTAATAGTCTCAGCAAACTTTTCAGTGTCTTTAAGTAGTGTGTCTACTTGCTTTTCAACAAATTTTTTGTACAGTTCAGTTGCCTGTTTAAGCTGTTCTTTTGTTCCTTTAGAAGTATCTACTTGA
The DNA here is from genome assembly GCF_963529685.1 of uncultured Gemella sp. Classification (GTDB taxonomy): domain Bacteria; phylum Bacillota; class Bacilli; order Staphylococcales; family Gemellaceae; genus Gemella. The sequence goes on along the minus strand of NZ_CAUSAI010000004.1, from coordinate 51,272 downwards.
GAAGATTTAGTTTCTTCTTTCTTATCAGTTTTAGCAGAACATCCGCTAATTACGATAGTTCCAGCCATTAGTGCTAAAAATAATTTATTTTTTTTCATGTATCTTGTACTCACTTTCTATTTTATCTAATATAAATTATAATCATTATCAGTTGTAAAGTAAAGTGAAAAGAAACATTTTTTTAAAAAAATAAAAGTTTTACAAGGTGAATAAAATAGTTATAAGGAAACTAAATAATAGAATTTCTTTTTTTTATGCATCAGATAAAAGTTTAAGATAAAGGCTAATGTTGTATTAAATTTTTAAAAATATATTTATGTTATATAATAGTTAAGTGAAAATGCGAAAATTTATTGATTGAAAGTGAAAAATGTTTGATGTATAATGAAAGTAGATTTTTAGTAAGTGATATAAAAAGGCTACTAAGAACCTAAAAAATTAAGATTGCATTAATATAATGCGATACTTTTAAAAAAAGGAATAAAAGGCTTTATGAAACAAAAATTAAAAATATTCGCAACATCAAAATGGTTTGATTTACTAGGGGTTGTTTTAGTAATTGGTATTGCTATTGCATCAGGTTACTTAGCAACAAGATTAGATAAATTCGTTGATTGGGGTCCATGGACTGCACTTGTACCATTCGGACTTATTTCTGTAATTAACGTTGGTATCTCAATGCTATCTACAAGATTTACAGGGAAATTAAGTAAACTTGGTAACTACTTAGGTATCATCAATGCTGTATTATCAGGAGTTATTGATTATATCTTGGGTAACAAAGCTGCGATTATCACATACCCTGTAACATTTTTAATCTATTTAGGTGCAATCTATGTATGGAATAAATCTACCGATAAACCAAATACTATGTCAAAAGCAAAATTATATACAGTATTAACAGCAATTGCAATACTTTCATTTGTGTTCTCATATGCAACTAACTACATCGGATATCATGGTAAGATGAGTACTCTTGCATACATCACTACAATTGCATTTGCATTCTCATTAATGGGTAATGGATTAAATACATTTAAGCTAACGACACAATGGCCATTCTGGTTACTGTATAATATTGTTCAACTTACAAAAGCAGTAGTTCAAGGAAACTTCGCTAACGTTGGTAAATATATTTTCTATATCATTAATAGTGTTGGTGCACTATTTGTTTGGAAAGATTCTGAAGAATAAATTAAACTACAATTATAAATTTAAAGCTGTTGATAACTGTGTAAAGATGCAGGAGTCAACAGCTTTTTTATAAGTAGATAATTGACGTGCTCAGTACGTAAACTAGGAAGAATTTATAATATTAATTTATTCCTAGTAAAATATGATTTTCTATGAGATAATAATTTTATAGTCCACTAAGAGTGGAAAGATTTTAGATAACAGGAGAATATATATGAAAAAAAGTATTGCTATATTTTCGAGTATTATTGTTGCTATACTAATTTGTGCTACAGCTTATTATTTTATGTTTGGTGGTGGAAAGGATAACAAAGTAAAAGAGGAATATCAAAAATACGTTGATATGATTAATATTAAACATGATTTTGAAGGTGGCTCTAAAGGTTTAGATACATTAACAACAGATGTTGCCCAAAAAGTTATACCAACTATTAAAACAGATATAAAAGTTGCAAAAGAAATCAGAAATACCGCCATTAGTCTTGAGGATAAAAAAATTGACGATGCTAAGGATAGTTTGGATAGAGCTAAAGAGCTTGATACTAATTCTAATTTTTCACCAGCAATTAATTGGCTAAGTTCGGATATTGATAATTATAAAAGAGCAGAAGATGAAATAAAAAATCTTAAAACTGATTCTAATTTCAATAAAAATCTTTCTCAAGTTTTAGAAAAATATAAATTTAATAATAATAGTTTGAAACAGGTATTAAGTGATGCTGGGAATAAAATTTTAGAGAAGGCTGAAGAGACAGCGAAAAAAGAAAAAGAACTTGCTGAAAAAAGAGAACAAGAACGTAAAAAGAAAAGATCAGATGTTGATTTAGGTGGACCTAATCCTGCTTTATTAAATGATAGTAATTCGCTGCCAGCAGATGCAAACGGTATAGGTGGTGCAATGGATGAAGAAGGAGCAAGAAAAATGAGTTCTGATCTTGTTAATAGATATAAAGGCTATCTTCTTAAAAAGTATGATGGAGAATCAATAGAGTGGTCTATAAATGGTAAGAGCTTTAAAATTATTAAAGAAGATGGAAGCAAACTTACTTTCACTACTCAAGCACAGCTTTACAAAAAAGTTGGAAATAGATTGGTTTCTGGAGTGAATCTTAATAGCGAAGAAGGTTCTGAATTCTTATATAGAACTTAATAATTAAATATTAGATAAGAAAACTCAAGGTAGGACATATTTGTCTATTACCTTGAGTTTTGTTTTATATTTCTATGACGTCGATATTTGCTCGTGTTTTATAAATAACATCTTTACGTTCAATAAGAATAGTAGCTTTTTCTGATAGTTCTTTGTTTTCTTTAATTTTACTTAGTAATTCGCGACTTGGATTCATGGCAACTGGATTACCAACACGTCTTAACATATTATAATCCCCATTGGTGTCGCCATAGGCGAAAGACTTGTCAAGATCAATATTATATTCTTCGACTAACTTATCAATCATATTATTTTTACTGTTGGCATCCCACATAGGAATTACTTCACCTGTGAATTTTTCATCTTTCATAATGTATTTACTACCGATTGCTAGAAATGCATGATGTTTTTTCCCCATTGCTTCAACTAAATAATCAGGACTTCCTGATATAAAAATAATTAAGTGATCATTTTTTTTATGTTGTTCTATGATATTTCTAGTGAATTTGTATACACGATCTGCTTTTAGTTTCATTACTTGTTCAGTTGCGAAATCAATATATTTTTTATGTAGTCCTGTTATTGCATTAACATAGGCTTCAGAAACGCCAAATAGGTAGTTATCGTAGTCTTCAAATCTCTTATCCCAGTTGACATAACTATCTTTTACACCGTTTAACCAATATTTTTCATCTACAACTTCGTATTTTATTAATTTTTTAAAATGCTCAGTCATTAAAGAATCTCTATAAAGAGTTCCATCAATGTCAAAAAATGCAGCTATTTTTTTATCTTTCATATTTTATCCTCCTTAAAAATTCTACTTTAGAGTTAAAGAGACTGCCCCAAAAGTCCTAAAATTTAACAAAATTCATATAAGAACTTATAGACGTAGTGGTTTATTGGTATCTAAATTCGTTTTATGAAAGCCTTTTAGATATCTAATAAACTGTGCGGGGATGACTCGATAAAATCTTGTTTCTTAAGAAATCACGATTTTTGAGTCACTTCCTTAAATTTCTAGAATTCAGTTGTATCAACAGAATTGATATATTTTTTAAGTTCTGGTACGATGTTAGAAATAGTACCGTCTTTGAATGGATTTTCTAAGTTTGCTTCTTTTACTAATTCTAAGAATGGTTTAGTTCCTCCAAGTCTGCATAAATGTAGGTATTCTTTCCATGCTTTTTCTCTATTTTCATTAGCTTTTTTCCAGAATTGGAATGCACAAACTTGAGCTAGAGTGTAGTCGATGTAGTAGAATGGGACGCTAAATAAATGTCCTTGTCGATAGAAAAATAATCCTTCGTCAAGTTCAGGGATATCTTCGTAGTAGCGAGATGGTAAGTATTTTCTTTCGATTTCTAACCATTTCATACGACGTTCTTTTGGAGTTAGCTCTGGATTTTCATATACTTCGTGTTGGAATTCATCAACAGTAACACCGTATGGTAAGAATTTGATTGATGTTGCCATGTGATAGTATTTGAATTTTTCTGTATCTTCTTTAAAGAATAAGTTCATCCAAGGCCAAGTTAAAAATTCCATACTCATTGAGTGAATTTCGCAAGCTTCGTATGTTGGCCAAACATAATCTGGCATATGATGTCTACTTTCAAAAACTTGGAATGCATGTCCAGCTTCATGAGTTAGCACTGTAACATCGTGCGGAGTTTGATTGAAGTTAGCGAAAATAAACGGTGCTTTGTAGTTTGGAATAAATGTACAGTAACCTCCACCAGCTTTCCCTGGTTTTGTATCTAAGTCTAGTAAATTATTTTCAGTCATGAATGTAAAGAACTTATCAGTCTCTGGTGATAATTCTTTATACATTGTTTTAGCATAGTCAACAAGTGTTGGACGATCTCCTTTAGGAGTAGGGTTACCTGATTTAAATGTTACACCTTCATCGTGGAATGAAAGTTTTTCAAGCCCTAGACGATTAGCTTGTGCTTTTTTAAGTTCTTCAACTACAGGTACGATTTCTTCAAAAATTTGTTTTCTGTAGTTTGCTACGTCTTTTGCATTGTAATCAGTTCTACGTAAACGTAGGTAAGCAACTTCTACGAAGTTTTTAAAGCCAAGTTTTTTCGCAATACGTGTACGTACCTTAATCATACGATCATAGATACTATCGTATTGTTCTAAGTTTTCTTTGAAGAATTTAGCTACGGCTTTACTTGCTAATAAACGAGTTTCACGATTAGCATCTTGTGTATATTTAGCCATACCACTTAAGTTGTGTTCTCCTCCATCGAATGGTATTTTAGCACTTGAAGTTAATTTAGTGTATTCTGAAGAAAGCTTGTTTTCTTCTTTTAGGTCCTCGATGATTTCATCGCTGAATACTTTTAGAGAAGTTTCTATTAGATTAAAGTAATGTTCTCCAATTTCTTTTTTTAGTTCTTCTTTGAATTTTGAATTGAACATTGCTTTATCGAATTTACTATAAAGGGAATCTAATTCAGGACCGAACTCATCCCAAAATTCTTGTTCAGCTTCATAAAATTGATCTCTAGTATCAATAGTTACACGGATTTCTGCTAATTGTGACATTGTACTTACATCATCGCGAAGTTTGTTGTATTCATTGAAAATTTCTACAACCTCCTCAGCGCTATTTGATGTATTTAATTTTTCTCTTAATGTTTCTAATTGTTCTTTTAATTGTTCTGTATTTGGTCTAGTATATTGGTAATTTTCAAAAGTCATATTAACCTCCTAAAAATTTTTATTCTAAATTATCAATAATACTATGATAACATGAAACAAATAAAAATACAAAAATAAATTTCAGAAAACTTTAAAGTAAAAATAGACAATTGAAGTAATATTTTATGTAAAATAGAAAAACGAAAAAAATGTCGTATAGGAAACTTTGCCCTTTGACATTCTGCTGTATTTATGAAATAATTAAGTATGTACTTAGATACCGAAAATTTATTAGAAATAAAGGAGAAAAATTTTGATTACAACTAAAGATATAATTATAGATCCACATGCGACACTTAGAGCGCGTGCTGAAGAAGTAAAAAGTCCAATCTCAGAAGAAGACAAAGAAATTTTACGTGGATTATTAGAGTATGTTATTGCTTCACAAGATGATGAAAAGGCGGAAAAATTAGGATTAAAACCTGGAATAGGGTTAGCTGCACCACAAATCAACGTTTCAAAAAGAATGATTGCTGTGCACATTCCGGATGAAGAGTTTCCAGAAGACACAGTTTCTTATGCACTATATAATCCAAAAATCATCTCAAACTCAGCTGCAAAATGTTATTTAGCTGGTGGAGAGGGATGTTTATCTGTAAATAAAGAAATTAAAGGGTATGTTCCACGTTATTCAAAAATTAAAGTAGTTGGTTATAACGAAAATGATGAAAAAGTTACTTTAACTTTAACTGATTTACCAGCTATTTGTTTCCAACATGAGATTGATCACTTGAATGGAGTTATGTTCTACGATCATATTAATAAAGAAAATCCATTTGATGTTCCGGCGGAATACGAAAAACTATAATCTAATTTATAGAAGAAAATACACGGGAGTGGCTCAAAAATCGTGATTTCTTAAGAAACAAGATTTTGTCGAGTCATCCCCGTGTATTTGATTATAATATTTCTTTTTCTTTCATATTAAAGTGAAGATAAGCGTCGATAAAGTCGATTATTTCACCATCCATTACTTTATCTACAGTAGAGACTTCATAGTTTGTTCTATGGTCTTTGACCATTGTATATGGAGTAAATACATATGAACGAATTTGTGAACCCCAACCAATATCTTTTTGTTCACCTCGAATAGCGGCTAGTTCTTTTTCTTTTTCTTCTATTTCTAGTTGATGCAATTTGGATTTTAAGTTTTTCATTGCATAATCTCTATTTTGTATTTGACTACGTTCAGATTGTGATTGCACAACAATTCCTGTTGGTAGGTGAGTAATACGAACTGCAGAGTCAGTAGTGTTAATATGCTGTCCACCTGCTCCTTGAGCACGATAAGTGTCAATTTTCAAATCTTCATTATTTATTTCTATATTAATTTCATCTTCATTGAATTCTGGTATAACATCAATTGAAGCAAAGGATGTATGTCTTTTTCCAGAGGGATCAAAAGGTGAGATACGAACAACACGGTGTACTCCTTTTTCTCCTTTTAATAAACCATAAGCAAAGTCACCTTCGATTTTTATGGTCGCAGATTTGACACCTGTAATATCGCCAGACTGGTAATTTAAGTAGCTGTATTTTAATCCTTGTTTTGTGAAGAATCTTTCGTACATACGAAGCATTAGCTCTGACCAGTCTGTAGCATCAGTACCACCAGCCCCTGCATGTATTTCTAAAATAGCATTATTATTATCATATTCTTCAGAGAATAACAATCTAAAACTAAAATCTTCAACACTTGACTTAAGATTCACTACTGTTTCTAACAAATCTTGATAAATTTCATCATCTTCTTCATCTTTTAAAAATTCAACCATTTCTTCAGAGTGTTCAAGATAATCTATCATTTCGCTAAATTCATCAAGTTCTTTTTTTATACTTTTAGATTCGGTAACGAGTAGACTAGCAGCCTCATTATCATTCCAAAAATCAGCATCGAGCATCATATTTTCTATTTCAGCAACACGTTCAGTTTTATCTTCTATCTTTAATGAAGTTTTAAATTCAGTTATTCTTTTGTTAATTTCTTCGAGTTCTTTTCTAAGTTCAATAAGTTCCAAAATTTTTACCTCTATTAACTTCTTTCGCTTATTTATTATACAAGAAATTCGCTCAAGATACAAGGTTAGAATAGAGTAGGCAATAAATTAAACTAATAAAATAGAGTAGAAATAACATGAAAAATTAATATAAGGAATAAAGGTCAAAAAAAGTCAAAAAAATTTTAAAAAAAGTATTGACTTATTTTGACCTTAATGATATTATTATATATGTAATTAGCAGTCGAACTCTTAGAGTGCTAAATTATAAAATTGGAGAATAGGTGATGACGATGTTAATAGATAGACAAGTACTCATTCTTCAATCTATAGTCGAAAATTTTATTACGACTAATCAACCTGTCGGTTCTAAACAAATTGCTCAAAATATAGATTTCAGTTCGGCAACGATAAGGAATGACATGAGTAAATTAGAAAAAGAAGGTTTGATTAAAAAGACGCATATTTCATCAGGACGAGTACCTTCAGAAAAAGGTTATCGCTATTATGTAGATTATATAAAAAAAGATTATGAACTATCGAATAGTGAGAATGAAAAACTTAAACAGCTCGTTAATGGTGATATAGTTTCGGAAAATAACTTCTTAGAAAAAAATGCTATAGTACTGTCGGACTTAACTGATTGTACAGCGGTAATACTAGCTCCGACAAAAACGGATAGGCGCATTAATAAGATAGAGGTTATTCTTCTAAGTAGTCGTAGTATTCTTGTTATATTAGTAACAAATATAGGAGAAGTGTTCCAACAAAACTATAAACTTGATGCGGATTTTACTGCAGCGGATATAGTTGAGGTTAATAAGCTTCTTCAAAGTTATTTCTATGATGTAGATATGGCAACAGCTCACGTAATGATTCATGGTGAGTTAGAAAAATATCTTAAAAATAAAGTTAATAACTACGATATGATAGTAGTTGCTTTAAATAGATTGTTGCAAAATAAAATTAAGAAGACTGTAGCATTAGGGGGTAAGTACAATTTACTTAAACAACCCGATATAGATAATGTAGAAAAATTAAAAGAAGTAGTATCGCTCTTAGAAGATGATAAGATAGTCGAACTTCTAGATAATAATGAAGCAACAGACCAACCGTCTATTAAAATAGGAACAGAGCTTAATCTTGGGAATATAGATGATCTTTCATTAGTGTCTAGTAGTTATAATACATCTAATGGTCAAGGTGTAATCGCCGTTTTTGGACCAAAGAGAATGGACTATTCAAAAATCATGACACTTATAGCTTGTGTACGTGATAATTTAAATAATAATTTAAAATAATTAGGAGGTAGAGATGGCTACTGAAGAACAAAAAGAAACTCTACAAGAAGAAGTAACAGCAGAAGAAACTGTTGAAACTAAGGAAACGACAGATTCAGAGGAAGTAGTAGAGAAAACTGCAGAAGAGTTATTACAAGAACAAATTGAAAAACTGCAAGAAGAAGTAAAAGCATCAGAAGATAAATACTTACGACTTTATGCAGAGTTTGAAAACTTTAAACGACGTAAAAATCAAGAAATTGACACTATAAATACTTATAAGAGTCAAAAAGTCATAACAGAAATCTTACCAAGTTTAGATAATCTTGAACGTGCTTTACAAGTTGAATCAACTAATGAAGAAGTACAAACAATTCTAAAAGGTGTACAAATGGTATACGAAGGATTGCAAGCAGCGCTTAAATCAGAAGGTGTAGAATTAGTAGAAACTGAAAATGCTCAGTTCGATCCAAATTTCCACCACGCAGTAATGCAAGGTGAAGAAAGCGACAAAGAAAGTGGAGTGATCTTAGATACATTCCAAAAAGGTTACAAACTAAAAGATAGAGTAATCAGACCAGCAATGGTAAAAGTAAATTCTTAAAGGCTACATCGTTAACATTTCTAGTATTGAAAATACGAAGAAATGGTTACGAGGAAGCTTCTCAAAGATACTCAAAGAATAAGGAACGAAGTGACGAAATGATTTGAAAGTATCGACTGAGCCTTAGTTTTTTCGAACCTAGAAGGTGAAGAAAAAAGTTAGGAGTAAGAATCGCACAGCTACACCAAGAATGAGGAACAAAGTGACGAAATGATTGGTATGTAGCCACTGCGTAGAAGAAATAAGTAATATAAGACTTTGTTAGAGTGAAAAATCATTTTAACAAATAAATTTGAAATATAGTTATTATAAATTTTAGGAGGACGAAAAAATGTCAAAAATTATAGGTATAGACTTAGGAACAACAAACTCATGTGTATCAGTATTAGAAGGTGGAGAAGCTAAAGTAATCCCTAACCCAGAAGGTAACAGAACTACTCCTTCTGTAGTAGCGTTCAAAGGTGAAGAGATTCAAGTAGGGGAAGTAGCAAAACGTCAAGCAATTACTAACCCTAACACAGTAATTTCTATCAAACGTCACATGGGTACAGATTACAAAGAAGAAGTAAATGGTAAAAAATACTCACCACAAGAAATTTCAGCAATGATTTTACAAAACTTAAAAGCAACTGCTGAAGCTTACCTTGGTGAAAAAGTAACTAAAGCAGTTATTACAGTACCAGCATACTTCAATGATGCTCAACGTCAAGCAACAAAAGACGCAGGTAAAATCGCAGGATTAGAAGTAGAACGTATTATTAACGAACCTACAGCAGCAGCATTAGCATATGGATTAGAAAAAACAGATGTAGATCAAAAAGTATTAGTATTTGACCTTGGTGGTGGTACATTCGACGTATCTATCTTAGAACTAGGAGATGGAGTATTCGAAGTATTAGCTACATCTGGAGATAACTTACTTGGTGGAGATGACTTTGACCAAGCTATTATTGACTACCTTGTAGATGAATTCAAAAAAGAACAAGCTATCGATTTATCACAAGATAAAATGGCAATGCAACGTCTAAAAGATGCAGCAGAAAAAGCTAAAAAAGATTTATCTGGTGTAACTTCAACTCAAATTTCATTACCATTCATCTCAGCTGGAGCTAATGGACCAGTTCACTTAGAAAACACATTAACTCGTGCTAAATTTGATGAGCTTACTCACAACTTAGTTGAAAGAACATTAGTACCAACTCGCCAAGCTCTTAAAGATGCAGGGTTAACACCAAGTGAAATCGATCAAGTAATCCTAGTTGGTGGATCAACTCGTATTCCAGCAGTTCAAGAAGCTGTTAAAAAAGAAATGGGTAAAGAGCCTCATAAAGGAGTAAACCCTGATGAAGTAGTAGCTATGGGTGCTGCTATTCAAGGTGGAGTAATCACAGGAGATGTTAAAGACATCGTGTTACTAGATGTAACTCCATTATCGCTAGGTATTGAAACAATGGGATCAGTTATGACTGTATTAATCCCAAGAAATACTACAATTCCAACATCTAAATCACAAGTGTTCTCTACAGCTGCAGATAACCAACCAGCAGTAGATATTCACGTATTACAAGGTGAACGTCCAATGGCATCTGACAACAAAACTCTTGGAAGATTCCAACTTTCAGATATACCACCAGCACCACGTGGAGTACCTCAAATTGAAGTTACATTCGATATTGATAAAAACGGTATTGTAAATGTTACTGCTAAAGATCTTGGAACTCAAAAACAACAAAAAATTACTATTGAATCAAGTAGCTCATTAACTGATGCTGATATCGATAGAATGGTTAAAGAAGCAGAAGCTAATGCAGATGCAGACGCTAAACGTAAAGAAGAAGCAGATGTACGTAACGAAGCTGACCAACTTTCATTCCAAGCTGATAAAGCATTAGAAGAAGCTAAAGATAAAGTTGATCAAAGCTTATTAGATAACATTAAAGCTAAAAATGATACATTAAAAGAAGCTATTAAAAATAATAACTTAGAAGAAATTAAAGCAGCTAAAGACGAATTGAACAAAGCTGTTCAAGAAATGACTATGAAACTTTATGAACAAGCTAATGCAGCGGCTGGAGCTCAAGGTGCAGATGCAGGAGCAACTTCATCAAAACAAGATGATGATACAATTGATGCAGACTTCACTGAAAAAAAATAATTAAATAAAAAGTTGAAGGGCTGGTAGCGTTAAGCGCTAGCCCTTCGTTAAATAATTATAGGAGAGATTAAGATGGCTAAAAGAGATTATTATGAGGTACTTGGCGTTAGTAAAAGTGCCAGTGCAGCTGAAATAAAAAAAGCATATCGTAAATTATCAAAACAATATCACCCAGATATCAACAAAGAGCCAGGAGCTGAAGATAAATTTAAAGAAATTACAGAAGCTTACGAAGTTCTAAGTGACGATACTAAAAAAGCTCAATATGATCAATTTGGTCATGCTGCGTTTGAAGGTGGAGCAGGTCAAGGTGGATTTGGTGGCTTCGGTGGAGGATTCTCTGGATTCTCAGGTGGTTTTGATGACCTTGGAGATATTTTTTCAAGTTTCTTCGGAGGTGGTGGATCACGTCGTAATCCAAATGCACCACGTCAAGGAGAAGACTTATTACACCGCATACGTATAAGTTTTGAAGATGCCGTATTCGGTACGAAAAAAACTATTAAAATCCGAAAAGATGTAGAATGTGATCACTGTCATGGAAGTGGAGCGAAAGATTCTTCATCTGTGAATACTTGTCATAGATGTAATGGTAGTGGACAAGAAGCGGTAATTCAAGATACTCCATTCGGACGTATGCAAAGTCAGCGTACATGTTCAGAATGTCAAGGACGCGGAAAAATTATTAAAGATAAATGTGCTCACTGTTTCGGTAAAGGATATAATAACCGTGAAGTAGAATATGAAGTAGAGATTCCAGAAGGAATTAGTTCAGGTCAACGTGTTCGCCTTCGTGGTAAAGGTGGAGCAGGTGAAAATGGAGGTCCAGCAGGTGACTTATTCATAGAAGTAATCGTTGCTGAAGATTCATACTTCCACAGAGAAGATGATGATATTTATACTGAATTAAAACTTTCTCCAGCCCAGGCAACACTAGGTACAAAACTTGATGTGCGTACATTGACAGGAGAGATTGAATTAAATGTTCCTGCAGGAACACAACATGGACGTAAATTCCGCCTTGCAGGTAAAGGTGTTAAGAGTGTAATGGGATATGGTCAAGGAGATCACTATATCGTGGTATCTATAGAAATTCCTAAAAACTTATCAACTAAAGAACGTGAATTATATCTTGAACTTGCTAAATTAAATAATGAAAAAATTGAGGAAGATGAGAGTTTTTTAGATAAAGTAAGTAGAAAAGCAAAAGATCTATTTGATTAATAATGAGAAAAGGGGACTGACATAAAAGTTCTAAATTTTTTAAAAAATCCATATAAAAACTCATAAATGCAGAGGTGTATTAATATCTAAAGAACTTTATAAAAGTTTTTTAGATATCTAATAAACTTTGTGGGGGTGACTTGACAAAATCGGTTTTGATATGTACCCCTTTTACTGGACAAACCAGTGAAAGGGGTATTTTTTATGCGTTATAGTTATGAATTTAAAGTAAAATGTGTTGAGATGTATGAAAGAGGAGAATATCCAGATACACCTAATGGAATAACCACTAGAAAATTTAGAGATACTATTAGGAAATGGAAAAGAATGGTTGATTCATTAGGCGTAGGCGTCTTACAACATAAAACGAAAAATAAGAAGTGGAATCCAGAAGAAAAACTAGTATTAGTTTCCAAAATTTTAGCTGGTTATTCATATAATTCCGTTGCACTAGAGAATGGAATTAATTATAGGATATTATATAATTGGGTTCAAAAATATAAGGAAAAAGGTTATAATGGACTTGTAGATGAGAAGAAAGGCAGACCAAGAAAGGTACCTATCATGAAAGAAAACAGTAGTCCTAAACCATTAAAAGAGTCAGAAAGAGAAGAATTAATTAGATTACGTGCAGAAAATAAATTTATAAAAACAGAAATCGAAAATATTAAGGCAGAAAAAGAAATAATAAAAAAATTAATAGCCTTGAGGCGAGAAAAATGGGCTGCGCAACTCAAGGCGAAAAAGCAGCAATCATCAAAGAACTTAGAGAAAAAGGATATCAATTAAAATGTCTTTTACAAGAAATAGGAATGGCAAAATCAACATATTATTATTTGATAGATAAGGGAGAAGTAGATGTTGTGGCTATTCGTAATGAACCAGTGTTAAAAGAAATTAAAATTATTTTTAACGAAAACAAAGGTCTATATGGTGTCCGTAGAGTTCACAACGAACTAATTAATAGAGGTTTTAAAGTAAATCATAAACGTGTACAAAGTCTTATGCATAAAGAAGGATTGAAAGGGAAAAGTCCTAAAGAAAGATACCATTCATATAAAGGGACAATAGGGAAAGTCGCTGATAATATAATAAATCGAGATTTTAGTACAACTGCTCCTTTACAGAAATGGACTACAGATGTATCACAATTTAATTTTTCATGGGGAAAGTGCTATTTTTCAGCGATTCTAGATATGCATACAAATGAAATAATATCATATGATTTATCGTTACATCCAAATTTAAATCAGATAAAAAGGATGTTAGAAAAAGCATTTAATAAATTTCCAAAAACAGAAGGATTAATTATGCATTCGGAATTCACACTATAGAAGTGAGTTAAAAAAACATGGAATCATTCAATCGATGTCTAGAAAGGGAAATTGTTATGATAATAGTATCATGGAATCATTTTTTGGAAGAATGAAGACGGAGATATTTTATGGTTATGAAAAGAATTATATGTCATTTGAAGAGTTTAGTAAAGCTGTAGCTGAATATATAGATTATTACAACAACAAGAGAATTCAATCAAAAACAAAATGGATGTCACCTGTACAATACAGGATAACATCCACATGTCTAAACTAAATATATGTGTCCAGAATTTTGGGTACACATCAAAATCACGATTTTTGAGTCACTCCCTTATTCTCAAGCTGCTTTTTTATACATTAATAAAAATTAATAATTATTTTCCTCTTGAAGCACCAGTGAAAAGTATGTTTAAACTTATTTATAGGTTAATTTTCTTTTCAATTTAACCATAATAAATGATATAACTATAATACCAACTATTACTGTAAAGATTATCCATGTATTTTCTATTCCTACTTTATCAGTTAATACTCCATTCACTGACAATAGTAAAGCTACTACTACAGATTCAAATGTATAAAATATAGAAACTGTAGTCGTTCTATTCTCGTCACTTTTCACTAAATATTTATGCATAAAAATATTAACTTGGATACTCATTATCGTAAAGAATATAATATATAGCATAAATAATACAAATTTGATATAAACATTTTGGATAAAAATAAATACTAATAACATACTAATATTTATAACTACTAAAAAATAAAGTATGTGTAACTTCGATAATTTACTTGATAATCTTTCATAAATAACACTTCCTAACATCCCACTAACAGATATCCCAACCCAAATATAACCGATAATATCAGCATCTAATTTTTCAAATACAGCTTGCCATTGGTTTGATGGTCCAAGGTCCAAAATAGAAGGAATAACAAACAGTATCATAAGAAATACACTACTTTTTACATAAAGTGTTTCTTTTAACGAATTTTTCACCGTAACTATTGAACCTTTTAACTTCTCAATAGATATTTTTTGTGTCTCTTCTAATTTTTGCATAAATAAATATGTAAATAAAAACGAAATAATAAAAACTAGCATACTTAATATTATCGACAAACTTTTGTAATAAATATAGACATATTTGGCACTTATAAACCCTATTACAGCTGAGAAAAATAGTGAATATAGTGAACCTCTAGAAAAAACTTTATCTATATCTATTTCTTCATTGTTTTTATTGTTTACATTGACCAACCAACTTGTTAAAGTTCCAGATTGAAATGATTCTGCAATGGCAGATAATATTGCAGATATGTATAACAATATTAAACTATTGCTAAGCAACAATATTAATCCAACAACCCTAAAAATCATACTCAGTAAAATACTATTTTTCGCTCCAATATTATCAGTAATAGCTCCACAAGGTAGTTCTGTCATAAAAGATGCCAACCAAAAAATAGATAAATATATACCTACCTCAGAAAATGAAAAATCCTTTGACAACAGAAATATATACAAAATCGGATTAAAGAATGATAGTGCTATTGTAAATAATATATTGTATAAATAATAAAATTTTGTATTATTCATCTTTTTCCTCTACGATCTTATATATTTTTCCATAATTATCTCTTTCTAAGAACTTATAATCAACAAGATATCTTCTAATAAGTGAATAATCTGGATAAATCTCCTTAATTGCTTCATTTAACTCTTTCTCGGTAAACTCGAATGATCTTTCCTTTAACATTTCTAAAACTATTTGAAGTACAGGTATCTTATTTTTTTCCTTTTTCGGAATAGTCATCAACTTATTATTTTTAAAATATTTAATTTTTACTTCTTCCATAGACTACTAACCTCTGTATTCATAATTTTGTTTATTTTAAATATTATAAAAAAAAAATACAAATATTTAAAATAGAATCTCTAACTTAGTTTAACCTATGTTAGAGATTCTTGCAATCTAAATTATTATTAATTTTCTATTGTCCTAAGACAAATACATCCTCTGCTTCTTTTTCTTCTTTTTTCGTTCCTTTACTTAAAAATGAAACTTTATTCGCGATAATAGCCATTTGATAATGTGTTACCCCATTTTTATCTGTGTAGACATTATTATTCAAACTTCCAACTATATTTAGTAAGCTTCCTTTATCACAGTATTTTACAGTATTTTCTGCAGTTTTCCCAAAAGTTGTAAATTCAAAAAATTCTGTATCATAATTACCGTCTTTATTTTTAAAATCAGACTGCACCGCTAATGTTGCTTTAATATAATTTACTTTCTTATCACTTTCTTTTAATTCTGGTTTTTTTACTAGTCTTCCTATTAATATTACTTGATTCAGCATTATATATCCTCCCTTAAAATAATAATTTAGATTGCTATAAAAACACTTGGAAGACTTTTTTTTATTATTTATGAATTAAAGTTACAAATACTTCTCCATCTTGTAAAAATTCAGCATTAATGTAATTGTCCCCATCAAAATGAAGCACCTTACCTGGCTCTACAATATGGACTTCTTCATCATTTAAGTACACCTTAACTTCTCCTTTAACGCAAGTAAATATTACTAAGGCTTCTGGATGGTTATGTTTTGGAATTGTATCACCTTTTTTTCCAATTTTTTTAACTAATTTAAATCTGTCGTGTTTCTTTAACAATCCCGCTTCTTCAAAAATTACTCCTACACTCATACTAATTCTCCTTATTATAATTTTATCTTTATAAATATTTCCTATATAAACGTTTTCTTACTCTTATTATAAAACTTTTTTATTAACAAAACAAATAAAATTCATATCTTTTTCTAATTTTTTAAAAGTTCTTCCCATTTTAATAAATTGCTTTCTATTATCTTTTTTAAAACCATTTTTAATTATTCTTAGTGAGTTTATTACCCCTTCATCTGCCAATAGTCCCGATACTGTAAGTAGTGTCAGTTTATCATGCATATAATTAACCGTCTTAAATTCTGCTTCTTCAAATAGTGATAACCAGTCCTCTTTAGATAATGGTGATACATTTACATTAATCGCATCAGATAATTGATTTGTAGTTTCCTCATAATTATTCAACAATAAGATATCATGAGTCAATAGTAATCCACCTGGTTTCAATACCCTATAATACTCACTTAATGCTTTTGCCTTACTCTTATTACTAAACATAGTTAACATTGCTTCATTAATAATATAATCAAAACTATTATCCGAAAATTCTAAATGAAAGGCATCGGCTCTAATAAATTCAATATTTCTAAGATTATTTTTCGCCGCCTCAAGTTGTGCTTCTAATATTGCTACTTTATCCACATCTATTCCTATAAAAGTAGTTTTTGGATATTTTTTAGCTAAAGAAATCAGATTCACTCCCTTATTACAAGCAACCTCTAATATTCTCTCACCTTTCTTAAACTCTATATGGGCAAATAAAAAATTGGTACCTTTAATTCCTCCGGGTCTTAGTCTTGTTTTACCCAAATTTTTTAAAAATTTGTGCCCCATTTCCTTCTTCATAATATCACTCCTTAATATATGTTATATTTATATTGTACAATAAATTAAAAATAAAATCTAGAAATAATTGATAATAACTATCGATTATTTTTAGATTTTTTAATTTAATCCATTTTAAAAATCATTATATGTATATGTTCCTTCACCTTTATTTTCAGTTGCAAAGCGAACTATTACTTTTCCTAATAAACTAGCCTCTATTGGACTATATTTTTTAGTCTTCCCTTTTAATACAAATTGAAAAATCGGCGCTACCTTCATAAATATTTCTTCTAAAAACCTATTATCATCGCGCCTGCTTATAAGGAGTGAAGGTTGAAAAATTCTTAAAACACCAAGATTCAGTTCTTTTAATTTATCTTCTAACTCACCCTTTAATGAATTATAAAAATTTTTTGAGTTACTATTAGCACCAATAGCAGAAACTACATTAAAACTTCTTACTTTTCCTTCACAAAGTTTAGCGAAGTTTACAGTATAATCAACATCAATCTTTCTTTGATTTTCCTTTGAACCTGCAATTTTTATCGTCGTCCCTAGACTTGAAAAAACATCCGCATCTTCTAAAATTCTTGTATCAAAATTCAAATTTTCAAAATCAACTACTATTTTAGTTAGTATTTCTCCTTCAGGTAATTTTCTTATTGATTCCCTGCCTAGAATATAGATTTTATTATAAAAATCATTTTCTAAAATTTCTTTTAATATCTCTTTCCCTACTGCTCCAGTAGCACCTATTATTATTGCTGTATTTCCCATTTCATTACACCTCTAGAAAAATAATGAAATTAAAGCTAGCATTGGTAACCCACCTTGCTTTAATACTATTTTTTTACCACTAGTTAATCCACCGTATATTGCAACAAGAATAATGTAAACCAATAACAGTCCTACAATCTCTTTAGAATTTTTCGATAAAAATATTCCATAAAGAAGTCCAACTCCTATTAACCCATTATATACACCCTGATTTTTAAATAATGTATTCAAACTAGGTCTTTGTAATTCTTCCTTTGCAATATTAAATACTCTACTTGTACTATCTGAATCTGTAGCAAATGTCTCTAAATACATGATATAGAAAAACAATATTGCTACTAACGTTGTTAAAATTATTGTAATTATGCTCATCCTAATACCTCTTTTTAAATTAAATTATTGTTAAACTTATTAAGTAGTACTATCAACTGCTTAAGATCTTCATCAGTAAATTCCTTCCCGATTATCTGACTAATATCAGTTTCTTCAGTACATTGGTCTATTTTATTTTTTGATGTTTCTGTAATTCTTACACATACTTCTCTATTATTTGCTTCATTGCGACTTTTTTCCACATATCCCTCTTTTTCTAATTTATTTATATGCCTTGTTATTGCCGCTGCATCTATCTCTAAAATCTTAGATAGCTGTTTTGGTGTAGCTACATCGACTTCATATAAGTATTTAATAATTTGAAATCTTGTTAGGCTTATTCCTAATCTTTCCTCAAAAATGTAAGCTATCTTTCTCTCTAATACTTTCAAATCATGTAGTAAATTCACATATTCTTTTACATCCATATAAATCTCCTTTTTTATAATTGACAAATCAATTATTTATAACCTATATTAACACATCATTGTTGACTAGTCAATAATGATGTGTTAATAGTATAGAAGAGTGATTAAAAACCACTCTTCTATGCTTATTTATTCAAATATTTACTAGCCTCTCTTAAGCTAAGATTAGCCATATTCTCTCTATTCTTTTCTATAAATTTCGTTACCCACTCTGGATTAAATTTTGAATAATCTCGAAGTGCCCAACCTACTGCTTTATTGATAAAAAACTCATTACCACCGAGATTTGCTAAAAGAATTTTTTCTAATAATCCTTCATCTACTTTTTCTTTAAATGAAAGTTGGTGTAACATAGCAACTCTTCTTAGCCAAATATTACTATCCTTACTCCACTCTAGCATTATTTGATCATAACCTTCGATACGAATAACCAAACTACCTACAACCTTAGCAAGTAAATCAACAGTATCCCACCATGACTTTGTCACTATTAGATATTTTAATCTTGAAATATCTTCTCTTTTTAAGAATTTCTGCATTGTTTTTAAATAATAAACAACTGCGTATTGAAATTCTCTTTCCTCTTTATTCCAACAAGTTTCAATAAATTCCCAGTCTATTACTTTAGATTTTCTAGCCTCTGGAAAATGTTTTTTATAGATTTCTGTTCTAGTTGCACCGCGTACACCTAAAAAGCTAAACTTATCTTGCATATATCTCTCCATTGATACTGCTAAAAGTTCATTACGATTTTTTTCAAGGTCTAGAATTAAACACATTAGATTCATATTGTTTTTTAGTTTCTATCTCTTATTTTCTAAACTTGCTTTAATGAATCCTGCGAATAATGGATGTGCTTTTTCTGGACGAGATTTAAATTCTGGGTGGAATTGACCAGCAACAAACCATGGGTGTTCAGGTATTTCCACGATTTCAACTAACTTACCATCTGGACTAACACCTGATAATACCATTCCTTTGTTAGTTATACGATCACGATAGAAGTTATTAAATTCATATCTGTGACGGTGACGTTCTGTAATATTTAGTTCACCATATTCTTTATGAGCAACTGATCCTTCAGTTAGTGTACATGGGTAGCTTCCTAGACGTAGCGTTCCTCCCATTTCTACTACATTTTCTTGGTCAGGTAGTAAGTTAATAATTGGGTATGGCGTATTTGGATCTAATTCTGATGAATGTGCTCCAGTTAAACCACAAACATTACGTGCAAACTCAACAGCAGCAAGTTGCATACCTAAACAAATACCGAAGAACGGAACTTTGTTTTCACGTGCATATTTAATAGTAGTAATTTTACCTTCAACTCCACGATCACCAAATCCACCTGGTACAAGGATTCCATCCGCTTCTTTAAGATACTCATGAACATTTTCTTCTGTAATATCTTCAGATTGAATCCAATCAATTTTCACTTTAGCGTTATGTTTATACCCTGCATGTTTTAGAGATTCTACTACTGAAATGTAAGCATCGTGAAGCTCTACATATTTACCTACTAATGCGATTCTTACATCTTCTTTTAAATTATCTACTCTATCAACTAAAGCTAACCATTCAGTCATATCCGCTTCTGGTGCTGTTAAACCAAAGTGTTTTAATACGATATCGTCAATTTTTTGAGCTTTAAGATTTACTGGTAATTGGTATAAATTACTTACATCACGGCTTTCAATAACATTTTGTTTCGGAATATCACAGAATAATGAAATTTTAGCTCGTAATTCATCATTTAGAGCAAGCTCGTTTCTAACAACGATAATATCTGGTTGAATACCTAAACCACGTAATTCTTTAACAGATTGTTGTGTAGGTTTAGTTTTCATTTCCCCAGCAGCTTTAATATATGGTAATAACGTACAGTGAATAAAGCAAACATTTTCACGACCTAAATCACTACGAATTTGACGAATTGCTTCTAAAAATGGTAATGATTCGATATCTCCTGTTGTTCCACCTATTTCTGTAATAACTACATCAGCATCACTAGATTCACCTGCTAATAATACACGCGATTTAATTTCATTTGTTACGTGAGGAATTACTTGAACTGTTCCCCCTAAATAATCTCCACGACGTTCTTTTTCAATAATCGAAGAATAAACACGTCCTGCTGTTACGTTAGAATATTGTCCTAAATTAACATCGATAAATCTTTCATAGTGTCCTAAGTCTAAGTCTGTTTCCGCACCATCTTCTGTAACGAAAACTTCCCCGTGTTGATACGGACTCATTGTTCCTGGGTCAACGTTTAAATACGGATCAAATTTTTGCAATGTTACTTTTAATCCTCTATTTTTTAGTACACGACCTACTGATGCCGCTACAATCCCTTTTCCTAATGATGATACTACTCCACCTGTTACAAAAATATACTTTGTCATTGTGTTCTCCTTCTATTAAAAATAATAAACCCCCTACGAAAATATCGCAGGGGGTGGTTTCTTAAATCACTCTTTTAAGAGTGCCCGTATATTATTCTAGCATAACGCTAAATTTTTAGCAACTAAAATAATTCAAGATAGTAAATTTTATTTAATTTAAAATTTAGAACATCTTAATAGATGTGAACGGATAATATCTCAAGCTTACTTTTCCAATCATAGCTTCTTTTTTAACAAATCCAAACACACGACTATCTGTACTGTGTTGTCTGTTATCTCCTAGTACAAAATACGTACCTTCTGGCACAGTTTTAGATTTTGTACTACTTAAAAATTCAATATTAAAATCTGGTGTAAATGGTGCAGTTCCAGATGCTTTAGCTTCTTTTATTTTTTGAGCTAAATAAGGTTCTTCTACTTTTTCACCGTTAACATATAATACATCATTTCTGTACTCTATTGTATCTCCTGGAATTCCGATTATACGCTTAATATAATCATCAGTCTCATTTGCATGGAAAACTACCTCGTCTCCACGTTCATAGTTTTTGCTGAATTTGTTGACGAAAACTTTATCGTTATCAGCAAATGTATAATCCATTGAATGACCTTTTACTGTGAAAGGTGCAATAACATATGTGCTTATAAGAAGATAGATAGCTATAGATACAACAACAACTACTACCCACTCCATTATTTCTCTAAAAATTTTCACTGGTATATCCCTCTTTTATTTTATTTATGATTAATAATTCTATCATATATTAATAGAAAAATCAAAAATATTTCTTTTTCCATAAAAGTATTAACAATATTAACTCAAATTATATTCATTTAACTCTGAATATTAATCAAAATAATACAATCAATTTTCTTTTTCTAGTTCTGTAAGCACTTTTATTGTTTTTTTTAATCGATATGCTATAATTATTTATACGGGAGTCTGTGAACAGTCTGAGAGGAAATATTAATATTTCGACCGAACCTGATCTGGGTAATGCCAGCGTAGGTACACTTAACTTAAAGACCAAACCTAGACCCCTTAAAGTTGTAAGGAGGTTTTTTATTTTGATAAATTGCAGTATTGCATTACAAATTCTTCCACTTGATAATCATGATGGAAGATTAGAAATTATAGATAAAGTTATCTATTTTCTGCAAAGTAAACATTCTAATGTAAAGGTTACTCCATTTGAAACAGTCATTGAAGGTGAATTTAACGACTTAATGGATAGTCTAAAAGAATGTTTTGTCCTAGCGGGTGAGGACAGTAATAATATATTTGCTAATGTGAAAATTAACTACGGAGATATTTTAACAACAGATGAGAAGATTAAAAAATTTAATTAATAAATATGCTGCTCTTATTTCTATGTTGTGCTTAATTATTATTTGGCAAGGAGCTGGATTTTTAGCTTTATTACCTAAATACATTATTCCTACACCTATTGAAATAATAAGAGCATTTATAAAAAACTACGATCTATTAATTTTTCACAGCAAAATCACCCTACTTGAAGCTATTATCGGTCTATTTTTGGGAATTGTAATAGCTTGGCTTCTTGCTTTAATTATGGATAGCATACCGATATTTAATAAATCTATCTATCCACTTCTTGTCCTAACTCAAACTATTCCAACAATTGCAATAGCCCCTATACTTGTACTATGGTTGGGATATGGACTTACTCCAAAGATTGTACTAATCGTCTTAACGACAACTTTCCCAATAGTAGTAAGCATACTCGATGGATTTAGAAACTGCGATAAAGACATGATTACATTATTGCAGCTAATGAATGCCAGTAAATTACAAATACTTTGGCATGTTAAAATTCCTACGAGTTTAAGCTATTTCTACGCTGGGCTTAGAGTTAGTGTTTCTTATGCCTTTATTGCCGCTGTCGTAGCTGAATGGCTTGGAGGTTTTGAAGGATTAGGAGTTTATATGATTAAAGCGAAAAAATTATTTGAATATGATACTATGTTCGCAATTATAATACTAGTATCAGTTATTAGTTTACTAAGTATAGAACTTGTTAAACTAAGTGAGAAAAAATTTATTAAATGGAAATATATAGGAGAAAATCATGAAAAAAATATTAACTAGCATATTCGCATTTATTTTAGCTATTTCACTAACTGCATGTGGAACTGTAAATAAAAATGCAGAGAAAAAAGAACTTAAAAAAGTAGATTTCGTTCTTGACTGGGCGATCAATACAAACCACACTGGTCTATATGTAGCAAAAGAAAAAGGTTACTTCGCTGAAGAAGGTATTGACCTTGATATTAAACCAGCACCTGAAGATAGTACTTCTGACTTAATTATTAATAATAAAGCACCTTTTGGTATCTACTATCAAGATACTATGGCTAACAAACTTTCAAAAGGAGCAGGAATCACTGCTGTTGCGGCGATTATTGAACACAACACATCTGGTATCATCTCACTTAAGAAAAACAACATTAAAGAACCTAAAGATTTAGAAGGTAAAAAATACGGAACTTGGAATGATCCAGTAGAATTAGCAATGGTTAAATCACTAATTCAAAAACAAGGTGGAGATGCTAATAAATTAAACTTAGCTCCAAACACAGATACTAACTCTGTAACACCATTAGAAAACGGACTTTTTGATGCAGCTTGGATTTACTATGCATGGGATGGTAAATTAGCTGAACACATGAAATTAGATATTAACTACTTCTACTTAAAAGACTTCAATAAAGACTTAGACTACTACTCTCCAGTAATTATCGCTAACAATGATTACTTAAAACAAAATAAAGAAGAAGCTAAAAAAGTTCTTAAAGCTATTAAGAAAGGATATGTCTATGCTATGGAACATCCTGAAGAAGCTGCAGAGATTTTAATTAAAAATGCTCCAGAATTAAAAGATAAAAAAGATTTCATCGTTGAATCTCAAAAATATCTATCTAAACAATACGCAACAAACAAAGATCACTGGGGTGAATTTGACGCTAACAGATGGAACGCATTCTACCGTTGGGTTAACGAAAACAAAATCACTGAAAAACCTCTTGCAGAAAACACAGGATTCAGCAATGACTTTATAAAATAATGAACATATTATCAATAAAAAACTTATCTTTCAATTATCCAAACAATAAAATACTACATGATATAAATATTCATGTCGACAAAGGTGAAGTAGTTTCTATTCTTGGTGGAAGTGGTGTTGGTAAAACTACACTTTTCAACATTATTGCAGGTATAAATCCTCTTCAAACTGGAGAAATCTCTATAAAAGGTAACACAGACTATAAAGGTCGTGTAAGTTACATGCTTCAAAAAGATTTATTATTAGAACATAAGACTATTATTCAAAACATTATACTTCCACTTTTAATAAGAAAAATCAATAAAAAAGAAGCTGAAGAAGAAGCGATAAAGAATCTTAAATTATTTAACCTTTACGAATATAAAGATAAATATCCTAGTGAATTAAGTGGAGGAATGCGTCAAAGGGTTGCACTTTTACGTACCTATATGTTCAAAGAAGAACTATTTTTACTAGACGAACCATTCAGTGCACTTGATGCAATTACTAAAATATCACTTCACTCTTGGTACCTTGAAATCAAGAATAAACTTGATATAACTACTCTACTAATCACCCACGATATAGACGAGGCCATTGACCTAAGCGATAGAATTTATATCATTAAAAATAAACCTGGTGAAATTGTGTCTGAAATAAAAATAAATCTTGATGAACAAAATCAAGATGAACAAAAATTAAAATATAAAAAAGAGATACTAAATATGCTTGGATTATAGTAATACACCCTAGCGTGAAAACTCACACTAGGGTGTATTCTCTTAATTATTTATAAATACTATATCTTTTATTAATCAAATAGATTAATATTGCAGGGATAACTGCAAAAAACATCAACTTATAACCAAATACTTCTAAAGCTAAAAATATCGGTGCAATATACGTCTTAGTTGCTGCAGAGAATACTAAACAATATCCTAGAGCTGCGGTTACTAATATAGGAAGTCCTAGCCAAGTACCTAATATTACTCCACAAGTCGCTCCAATGGCAAACAACGGAGTAACCTCTCCTCCACTAAAACCAATTCCTGTACAAAGTGCTGTTAAGATTATTTTCAATATAAAATCATAAATTTTAATCTGTTCAACATTCATAAAAGAAAGACCAATTAAATTCGTTCCTAATGAAGCATATCTATACTCGAAAATAATGCTAACAATAATAAAAATACCTAAAAGAAACCAACTAATTTTACTATTAAAACCAACTAGTTCTTTAATTTTCCTTTGAAGCACCACGAATAAAATCCCTACAAATACAAAAATAACGCCTATTAAAATCAGCTTTAATATGAATACTATATCTATATTCACTTTGCTTATATCTACATCAACAAAAAACTTCTCCAATCCCAATTTATGAGAAACAAATGTACTGATGTAAGCTCCAACTACATATGTTACATATTCAGAGAATTTTCTAAGAGAAAATTTAAATTTTTCGCTAACTACTTCTAAAATAAATACTACTGCTGCCAAAGGTGTTTGAAATAAACCAGCAAAGCCACAGATCATTCCTAATTTAACAAAAAACTGTTTCTTTTCTTTGCTAAAATCATCTGCTGCCAGGTTCCCACCAATAGCTCCACCTAATTGAACAGCAACACCTTCGCGACCGACACTTACTCCAGATCCATGTGCCAATAAAGTATTCAACGTTAATATGAATGGAAAAGTCCATGTTACTTTTTCTTTCTTAGTAGTTGCCGCTTCTATAAAATATTTCATTCCAATATTATTTGTTTTCAAATAGTTGTTACTATATCTTGTAAAAACTAATATTAGCGGTGTTAATATTATCAAGAATTTATAATAATCACTAGTTAACTCTATAAGTTTTAATAACACTTGTCCAAATACTGAACAGCAAGTTGCTATTAATAAAATTAAACTTATTAGCCTTATGTAATAATTTTTCAACATATTATTTTTGATTTTTTCTCCTTGTATTAAATAATAACGGAGCGACTTAGTTTTATGATTCACAAAAATCAATTTTATAAAATCGCTCCCATACAAACTTATTTATAATTTATTTTTAAACGATAATCTCGTTTTCTTTGGCTGGTCAAAACTAAATCCTTCACCAATAATATCATGAACTTCGGTAATTGTCACAAAAGCACGTGGGTCAATTTTATAGACTATTGATTTCACTTTACCAATCTCATTTCTTGATACAACACAATACCCTATATTTAAGTCTTTTTTTGAATAACTACCCTGTCCCTTAATATAAGTAAGACCACGATTCATATCTTCTTGGATTCTCTTAGTAATAGTCTCAATTTCTGATGAAACGATCATTACTCCTTTACCTGGTACTCCACCTTCAACAACATAATCTATCATTTTTGTACAGATAAATATATAAATTAAAGTATATAATATCGCAGGATAACTTTTTACTACTACAAATGTTAAGGCAATAATTACCCCATCTAGAATTTGTATAATTCTACCAATAGAACTTCCAGTATATAATTGTACAATTTTAGCAACGATATCTACACCACCCGTAGTACCACCAGCAAGAAATACTATCCCTAGACCTATTCCAGCTATTATCCCCCCAAAAACTGAAGCTAAGAGTCTGTCTCCACCTATATCTATAGCTATATGATATTTCTCAAATATACCAATCCAAAATGTTAACATGAAAATACCATATACTGTATACATCATAGTTTTCTTATCCAACATTTTATATCCAATTATTAAAAGAGGAATATTAACTAATATTGTCCCGATAGAAACCGGTAATCCTACCGCATATAAAAGTAACAGTGCAATACCAGTTCCTCCACCTTCTGCAAGTTTATTAGGTACGTTAAAATGCATGATAGAAAAAGAATAAATAGCACACCCTAAAGATATAATAAGCAACTCTTTTAAAATTTTTTTGAAATTTAAATTTTTAAAATTTTTTTCCATGATACACCTCCCGAATATTAACTATACCTTAATTATAACAGTTTATAACTTTATAAACAACACCATTAATTCATAAATTTCATCTCCAAGTTAAATCCTTATCTTAAGCTAGTTAAAACTTATATTCATATTAGAAAGTTAGTTTTAAGTTAAATTCCGCTTTTTCTTTAAAGTGAAATCCTCTTTAAAAAATAATATTTTTATCATCATTTTTTAAAAATTTTATATTTTCTTAGACTTTATTCGAAATTTGTACTATAATTATAATATCACTATTGGAGGTTAATTTAAAATGAATAAAAACTTCATACCAAATTATCTTACCCTTTGTAATATTTTTTGTGGGTTTATGTCGATTCTAACTACAGCTCACGGATATTTCGTTTGGGGTACTGTCTTTATTATATTAGCTATGCTTGCAGACAGATACGATGGTATCGTAGCAAGAAAACTTGGTGTAGTTTCTGAAATTGGTCATGATTTAGACTCATTATGTGACGTAGTTAGTTTCGGAGTTGCACCAGCGGCACTTATTTTTGAAATATTTATTACTAATGATAAACCTTCTACTTTCTTAATGATAGTAGTAGCCATACTTTGCGGAGTCTATGTATGTTGTGGAGCTTATCGTTTAGCAAGATTTAACGTTACAAAAATGAAAAATGGATACTATCAAGGTGTTCCAATAACTACTTGTGGAACAGTTCTTGCTTTTTTATCTCTATTTAAACTACCAAGTATCGCAATGCTAATTTTATTAGTACTGAGTTCTTATTTAATGGTAAGCAACTTAAAAATCAAAAAAATATAAAAAAAGGTTGTATATTGTAATATATATCAGAAATCCGATATATATTTACTAATATACAGCCTTTTTATCTTATTTATACTACTCTTACTTCAAATCCACTACTAGCTAAAACTATTATAAACAACTACTAATTACCTCTACTAGTTCCTCTGGATTCTCCCAAGCCATCGAGTGTCCAGCATTTTTTACTACTTTTACAGTTATGTTATGTTTTGGTAATTCTTCAAAATCCATGCTAGGTAGTGTCTTTTCTCCGAAAATAAAGTATCTAGGTACATTATAACTATACAATAAACTACGCCAAGAATTTTCTCTTACTACTACCGCATCGCGAGAAATCTGATAAGCTGCCTCTGGTAACCAATTTTTCAATGTTGCTGCCCACATAGTATTTTTCCCACTTTCACAGTATTGTATTAATCTTATTATACTTTTTTTATAGTTTTCTTCAGTGTATTGAGCTACAGCCCAGCTAGTACGCCCTTTTGTCGCAGGATCAAGGTTAGGTTCAGTTAATATCAATCTTTCAATTTTTTCCTCACATAACGAACACAATTCTATAGCTATCGCACCTCCTAAACTATGTCCGAAAACTATAACTTGTTCAAGCCCTAAATCTTCTAAAAATTCCGATAAATATTTAGCGTGATTTTTCACTTCATAAATAAAATCAAGTGGTTTATCACTATATCCTGCACCTAGTAAATCCACTAAAATTCTTCTATGTCCTAAAAATTCTTTCTTACTAGCTATTTCTACATAATCAAATGAACTAGCGCACCCCAAGCCATGAATAAATATTATTGGTAATCCTTCACCACAGAAATCATTATACCTTATTTTATAGTTAGTATTTCTTATTGTATATTCTTGCACAATTATTCCCCCTAAAAATAGTTTCTTTACTTAATTATATCATTAACTCCTAGTATATTACTTTTTTTTTTCTAAAATTTGTTATATAATTTATAAGTGATTTTGAAAATAAATAAAAAAAGGAGATTTCGAAATGATATTTACTGAAATTAGTAGTGAGGAGCTACTAAAGTTTCAAAAAGAAAATAATCATCGTTATTACTTTTCTCAAACTGCTGAATATAATGTCATGGCACATAATAATAACTTGAAAACTAAAATTTTAGCTGTTAAAGAAAATAATGAGATCTTAGCTTACGGAATATTTATATATTTTCAGTATAAAAAATACTTTTACAAAGTAACCGCCCAACATGGACCAATAATGGACTATTCTAATACTGAATTAGTTTCGTTCTACTTTGAACAATTAAAAAACTACTATTCAAAAAATCTTAAAGTTCTTTGTGTAAGAGTAAATCCATTTATAAATGAGAAATACTTCAATGATATTGAATATATAACTGAAAATAAAGAGGCTATCAAAGTTAATAGAATTTTAAACGATTTAAATTATTGTGCTATGAATGAGGATTTATTCACAAACCCTACTCTTTCTTCACGTTGCATTTTTTCTAAAACATTAGATGAAAATATCACAGAAACAAACTTATTAAAAAACGTTTCTCAAATAGCTCGCTATACTATTAATCGAACTATTAAAGAAGGTGTTCAAGTTCGAGAGATAGATATCTTTAATGAAGAAGATGCTAAGATCTTTGATGAAATAAACCGTGATACAGAAAATAGAATAAACTTTGAAATTCGTGACAATACTTATTTCAAAACATTAAAAAATAGTATAAAGGAAAAGGTACACTATCTAATTTCCTATATTGACTGTGATCAATTTATTGAAACTACAACTAACACAATCGCAAGTCTTGAAAAAGAACGCGATGACTTAAAAGAAAAATTAGAACAAGGAAAAGTCAATGCTAAAAAAGCGACAAATCGTCTTAAAGAATTCGATGAAAATATTGCTATTTGGTATAAAAAAATCGATAAGATAAGAGAATTAAAATCTGAAAATGGTAATATTATCAATTTATCTTGTGCAAGTTTTATCGAATCAGGTCAAGATTTAATTTACTTTACTAGTGGAGCGATGAGAAAATTCCATCGTTATGAGGGACCATATGCAATCTTATTCCATATGATAAAATACGCTATAAATAATAACTTTAAATATTTCAATTTCTTCGGTACTTCTAAAGATTTTGAGTCTGAAGAGGCTACTGACTACGGAGTTCTTCAGTTTAAACGTAATTTCAACGGAAATATAGAGTATTTTATGGATAACTATGAAATCAGAAATGCTATCGGAAAAATTTGGAAAATATAATAAAAAGGAGTTGAGTTTTTAACTCAATTCCTTTTTTTCTCATTTAATCTTCTTTTTTAGCAACTTTTTTCGTAGCTTTTTTTGGTTTTTCTTTTTTTTGAGGTTTATTATTCTCTGGATACATAACTTTATCTACTAATCCATATTCACAAGCCTCTTCTGCTGTTAGATAGTTATCACGCTCTGTATCACGCTCAATAGCTTTAATAGTTTGTCCAGTTCTATCAGCTAAAATTCTGTTTAGTTTTTCACGTGTTCTTAGTATATGTTTTGCAGCAATTTCAATTTCTGTTGCTTGACCTTGCGCTCCACCTAGTGGTTGGTGAATCATTACTTCAGCATTTGGAAGTGCATAACGTTTACCAATAGTCCCAGCCGCAAGTAAAAATGCCCCCATACTAGCTGCCATACCCATACAAATAGTTACAACATCACATTTAATGTGTTGCATAGTATCATAAATAGCAAATCCAGCAGTCACACTACCACCTGGTGAGTTAATATAGAAATAGATATCTTTTTCACTATCTTGTGCTTCTAAAAATAAAAGCTGACTTGTTATAGAATTTGCTACTTGATCGTTTACATCTGAACCTAAAATAATGATTCTATCTTTTAATAGTCTTGAATAAATATCGTAAGCTCTTTCTCCTTGAGAAGTTTGCTCAATTACTGTAGGAATTAAATTCATTTTCTTGCCTCCTAATTTTCTTTTCACTAGATATTATATATCAAAAATGGTCAATTAGCAACTTTTTTCCCTTTCTAACTCTTCTGCATTTTCAATTGTTATATATTCTAATTAAACAAAAAGATTCAACTTAAAATTATTTCTAAGCTAAATCTTTTAAAATTCTATAATCTATATGAATGTTCTTTAAAGTTACCTACTATTGTATTTACTGCACTTACTGTTATAAATGCATCAGGGCAATTTTTAGCTACTAATTTACGAAGTTGATGCATCTCGTTTTGTTGAATTACTACTATAATCATACGTTTTTTTTCATGAGAGTATCCACCCTCTACATCCATTATAGTTGATCCTCTATGTAATGTATTATTTATAATTTCTACCATAACTTCTGGATTTCTACAAATAATTGTACATTGAATATAAGCAGAAAAGAATTTTTGAACACCCTTCATCGTCTGATTACGTACAAAACTCATAACCAGCGCATACATTACATATTTTATATCAAAAAATATCCATACTATTATATAAATTGTAATATCTTGTATAAGAAATACCGTAGGTAAATTAAAATCCATTTTTTTTGAGATGAATTTACCTGTAATATCTGTTCCTCCAGTTGAAGCTCCTGCAACTAATAAACAGCACATCGCAAGTCCTGATATAATTCCACAAAAAATTGCTGCAACAAGTGAATCACCTAAATTTACTGGAGTAATAATTCTTGGTAAATTGTTAATCAAAAAAGATGAGACGCTTATTACAACTCCTGTAAGTATTACAAACTTTCTACCAATATATCTATAACCTATATAAAACAGTGGAACGTTTAATAAGAATTGTACTGTTCCTATTTTTATTCCTGTTAATTTATTTGCAACTAAACTTAACCCTAATGCTCCTCCTGCACCAATATTATTTACAGGGATCAATAAACCAGCATAAATAGAGAATAATATCGTTCCAATTATAATAAGAACAACATCTTTTGCTTGTTTATGTTTTTCAGTAGCATAAATTGTATCTGATAATTTCATGGTATCTTTATCCTTTATTTATTCTCACTATATATTTTAATACAAATATAAATTTAAAACAATTGAAAATAAACTATCTTTAATAAAACATTAATAAATAATTCATTTTATTAACGTTTTGTGTTAAAATTTAAGTAATAGACTTTTTTAGTTATTATGATATTGAACAATTTTGGGAGCTATTAACCTAAGAAATAAAGCACTTTAGTTTCTTAATTTATTCTCCCGTATAAAAGGAGCTATTTATGATTAAACTCTATAATACTTTAACAAAACAAAAAGAAATACTGAAAACAATTGAAGAAAATAAAGTAAGAATGTATGTTTGTGGACCTACTGTGTACAATTATATCCATATTGGAAATGCTCGTCCTATTATTGTCTTTGACGTAGTACGCAAATATTTAGAACACAGTGGTTACGAAGTAGATTTCATTTCTAACTTTACCGATGTAGATGATAAGATTATTAAAGCCAGTAATGAAGAAGGTATTTCAACAAATGAACTTACTGACAAGTACATTTCTACCTTCTTTAAAGATTATGATGCCCTAGGATGTAAAAGAGCAACAAAAAACCCTCGAGTTACTGAATATATGCAAGAAATAATCAACTTCATCGCTAAACTTGTTGAAGAAGGATACGCATACGAAGCTGATGGTGATGTCTACTTTA
The DNA here is from genome assembly GCF_963529685.1 of uncultured Gemella sp. Classification (GTDB taxonomy): domain Bacteria; phylum Bacillota; class Bacilli; order Staphylococcales; family Gemellaceae; genus Gemella. The sequence continues at coordinate 18,635 of NZ_CAUSAI010000004.1, read as the reverse complement.
GAACACGTAAAAAAGAAGACTACGGAAAATTAAGTAAGCAATCTATCGACGATTTAATTAGTGGTGCTCGTATTGAAGTCGGTGAACACAAAAAAGATCCTCTAGATTTCGCATTATGGAAAAAAGCTAAACCCGGTGAAGTTAAATGGGATAGTCCATTTGGAGAAGGTCGTCCTGGTTGGCATATTGAATGTTCTGTAATGGCAAAAGAAACTCTAGGTGATACAATCGACATCCACGCTGGTGGACAAGACTTAACATTCCCTCACCATGAAAATGAGATTGCACAATCTGAGTGTCATAACCATGCACCATTTAGTAATTATTGGATGCATAACGCCTTTATTAATATTGATAATGTTAAAATGAGTAAAAGTTTAGGTAACTTCCGCCTTGTAAAAGATATTATCGCCGAAATAGACCCTATGGTACTTCGTTTATTCATGTTAACAGTTCACTACAGAACTCCAATTAACTATACATTAGAAAATATTGAACTTGCAAAAACAAACTTTGAAAAAATTAAAACTTCTTATCAAAACTTACAATTCAGATTAAATAATGATATGACTGATGAAAAACTAGATACAGATGTTGTAGTATTAGTTACAGAAGAGTTAAACAAATTTGAAGAATATATGCAAGATGATTTCAATACAGCAAATGCACTTTCTTCTTGGTATGAAATCGTAAGAATATCTAATTCATACACAGCAAAAGAAGCTGTCAACAAAGAAACTCTAGAGCTAATCAACGCTGCATTTGAAACTTATAGTTCTATTCTTGGAATAAACGTAAAAGAAGATAATACACTTGATAGTGAGCACATCGAAAGTTTAATAGCTGAACGTGAAGAAGCTCGTAAAAATCGTGATTTCGCCTTAGCTGATAAAATTAGAGATGACTTAAAAGAACAAGGAATTATCCTAGAGGATACTAAACAAGGTGTACGATGGAAAAAAATGTAACTTTTAAATTTACTGAAAAAAACTTCGCAAACCCTAATCAAATGCAGGCACTTACCCTTGCTTACATTGGTGACAGCATCTATGATATTATGAGTAGAGAATACGTTATGAAAAATCACTTAGGAAAAATAAATGATCTTCATAAGACAGTTTCTACAATCGTATCAGCAAGAGCACAAGCAAGTTTTATGGAAAATATGCTAAGTAATAGTATACTAACAGAACATGAAGAAAAGATTTATAACCGTGCAAAAAATCAAAAAAACAACTCTAAAGCAAAAAACGCAAGTATTATGGAGTATAAACTTGCTACAGGTCTAGAGGCTGTATTCGGCTATTTATATTTAGAAAAAAACTTTGAAAGATTGGAGGAAATGTTTAACTACATAATAAAATTATATGAAGAAAAACAATAAGCATTATAAAGAATTAAGACTAAAAAACAAAGAACAAAAACCTCAAGTTGAAACTTCTGAGATTGATTTAGATAAAGAAGTTATTGCTGGACGTAACGCTATTCTTGAAGCTATAAAATCAGGACGAGAAATTAATAAGATTTTATTCCAAGAAGGCATTGAAAAAGGAAGATTAAAATCTATTTTCGCTATTGCGAATGAGAAAAAAATCATTTGCCAAGAAGTTCCAAAGCGTAAATTAGATAATTCAACCACTGAACGTCATCAAGGAGTAATCGCATATGTTGCACCTTACTCATACTTTGAACTTGATGAGGTAGTAAATAACCTAGAAATTAATAAGGATACTACTCTACTAATTTTAGATCACATTGAAGATCCACATAATCTTGGAGCAATAATTAGAACTGCTGAGGCTAGTGGTGTTAAAGCAATAATTATCCCTAAACGTCGTGCCGCTGTAGTTAGCCAAACTGCAGTTAAAGCATCTGCAGGAGCAATTGAACATATGCCTGTTATTCGTGTATCAAACCTAACTGATGCTATTAAAAAGCTAAAAGAAAAAGGATTCTGGATTGCGGGAACTACACTAGCAGAACGTTCTGAAGATTATACAAAAATAGCAAAAGATGTACCACTAGCTATAGTAATCGGTAATGAAGGTGAAGGAATGAGTAAAGTTGTTACTAATGAATGTGACTTCTTATATCACCTACCTATGTTAGGTAAAATTCAAAGCTTAAATGCTTCTGTAGCTGCTGGTATAATAATGTACGAAAGAATTAAATCTAATGATTAAAATATTAGAAACTAAAGAAGAGCTTAACCTTGGTTTTGCTCTTCGTATTGAAGTATTCGTTAAAGAACAAAATGTTCCTATTGAACTAGAATTAGATGACAAAGACAACAGTGTAGATACAATTCATATAGGATATTTCCTCGGCAATATTTTAGTAGGAGTCGCTCGTCTTATCGATATAGATAAAGACGTTATTCACATTGGACGCGTTGTTATTGATAAAGAATACCGCGGTCAAGGTATCGGTCGTAAGCTTATCATTGGTTGCGAAAACATAGCCAAACAAATTCTAAAAAAAGAAGTAATTATTGAACTTAGTGCTCAAATTCGAGCTGAAAAATTCTACGAATCATTAGGTTATAACCGAGTTAATGATATGATATATTTAGATGCTGGTATGGAACATGTAGATATGAGGAAAGTAATTAATTAAATTATTAAAGGAGGACTTTTTATGAAAAAACAATATTTATTTATTGATGGTTATAATTTACTTTTTCGTATGAAAGAATATGACTTAATAAAAAGCTCTACCTTCCCTACCGAACGTGATATTTTAATCGATATATTACGTGAATATGCAGGTGGAAACAATTATATTGTCTACTGCGTATTCGATGCCTATTTAACTCGTTCAAAAGAATATATTAAAGAAGAACCACCTGTCAGCATTGTTTATACAAAAACTGGAGAACGTGCAGATCAGTGGATAGAAAGAAAAACTCGTGAACTAAGAATTGATCACTTTATTGATATCATTGTAGTTAGTGATGATCATGACGAACGTGATACTACACTAGGATATGGAGCTATCTTGCGTGACTGCCATATGTTTATAAAAGAGTTAAAGGATAGAAAACAAAATGTTTCTAAAATAACAAAAAAACATAATTCTAGGGAATTAAAAAATAGGCACATTCGAATGAGCGATAAAGATAGAAGAAAACTAGAAAATTTCATAAAAAATGGGAAATTTTAAAACTAAAGAGATGGACTTATAAAATTCATCTCTTTTTTTAATATTTCGAAAAATTCAGACTCTAATTTAAATAAAGCTAATTTCAATTTTTCCTTTGTTTGAGATTGCTGTTATTTGTTTTTCCTTAGAGATTGTTGTACTTTTACTGTAATTCACCTGATAATCTTCCTTACTACCTAATATCTTAGCAAATATATCACCGGCATCTGTTACCAAATCCATAGAATTCACCTTAATTTGATCTACTATTATTTTCGCATTATTTTTTGTTTCAATTACTCCATTTTTTATAGTATCCTTAGTAATTTGTACCTTTTTATTATCAGTAGATAATTTAAGATTTTCTACTTCAGCACCATCAACAACTATCTCATCATTACTATTAACAACTAAATTCCTAACATTCACATCAAATATTTTTGAAGTCGCATCTCTATTTTCTACACTAATACTTTTATACACTTTTTTAGGAAGATATATTGTTAGACTATTGTCACCTGATTGCTCTGCAGTAGAATTAATATTAAGTGAATTATTCTCTATAGAATATTTATAATTCCCCTTAAAATTTCCTTTTATTAAAATTGTTTCATTATCGTGATAATAAATTTTAACATTATTTTTTTCTATGTTAATTTTAATACTATCTATCCTTTTTTCTCCAATCCATTCTTTAAAAACCTTATTAGAAGAATCCTTTGCAACGTTAGTTTCTGTATCTTCTTTACTGAACCTTACACATCCTGTCGCTATTGATATAATAAATATTCCAACAACTAATATTCTTAAAAATTTTTCCATAGTAATCCCCTCCCAAGTTCAGAATACTCCTATTTAATATTAATGTCAAATAAAATAAGCAGGACATCCCTAAAAGATTTTCCTGCTTTTATCTTTATAAAATTATCTCATTGTAACGAATTCTTCTGAACCAGTTGGGTGAATCGCTACTGTGTTATCGAAATCACGTTTTGTTGCTCCCATTTTAATCGCAACAGCAAAACCTTGAATCATTTCATCAACACCATATCCAATTCCGTGTAATCCAATAACTTTCTCGTCTTCACCAACAGTTACTAGTTTCATAAAACATGGTTGTCTGTGGCTAGTTATTGCAGAATACATAGGTGTAAATGATGATTTATAAACTTTAATATTTTCTTCACCAAACTCTTTTACAGCTTGTTCTTCTGTGTATCCAATAGAACCAATCGCTGGGTGTGAGAATACTACAGTGGCTACATTAGTATAGTCTAAATGTTCTTCTGGTTTATTATTAAATAATCTTTCTGATAGTCTACGTCCCGCAGCAACAGCAACCGGAGTTAAAGCTAAACGTCCTGTTACATCACCTACTGCATAGATACCTTCTACATTAGTATTTTGATATTTATCTGTTGGAATAAATCCACGTTCATCTACTCCCACACCTGCTGCTTCTAAGTTAAGATTTTCAGATAATGGTTTTCTGCCGATTGCCCAGATTAATAAGTCAACTGTAGTTTCACGTCCATCTTCAAGCACTAAAGTAACACTATCATCATCATTTTTCACAACTTTTTTAGGAATAGCATTAGTGTGAAGAGTCGGTCCTTCTTCGTTTATTACTTTTACTAAAGTATCTACTATATCTTTATCAAAAGTTCTTAATGGACGATCGCGACGTACAAACAGATGAGTATCAACGCCTAATCCGTTGAATACTCCTGCAAGTTCAACTGCGATATATCCCGCTCCCACTACCGCAATACGTTTTGGCAATTGTTTTAATGCGAATACTTCATTAGAAGTAACGCCAAACTCAGCCCCTTCAACATTAGGGATAGTTGGTTGTCCACCAGTCGCTATTAGTATGTGATCAGCTGTATATTGTTCACCATTAACTTCAACCGTATTTTTATTTACAAATTTAGCATATCCTCTCACTAAATCTACTTTATTATTGTTTAATCCACGTTCATATGATCCATGAATTCTATCAATATATGCAGAACGATTGCCTACTAATTTTGAAAAGTCAAATTCCACATCTCCAAAATTAAATCCATAATCATTAGCATATAATTTTAAACTTTCAGATATTTGTGACGCATGCCACATAACTTTTTTAGGAACACATCCAACATTTACACATGTTCCTCCTAATTCATTACCTTCAATTAACAATCCTTTTACACCATACATTGCAGCTCGGTTAATTGAAGCTATTCCTCCGCTTCCTCCACCGATTGCAATATAATCATAATGTTTTGCCATGTTTTCACCTCTATAATTGTAGTATAGCTTTTCTATCAAAGATTAGCACTTAATATTAATGATTTTTAATAAATTAATCTAATCTCTATATTTCATATTATGCTACATTTAATAATTAAATTCAATAGATATGCTTACATTTGTAATCAAAAATTAAAAATAATTATGAATAAGTTTTCACTCAAGCATTGTTAATGCCAAGAATTTTTATTTATGATATAATTTTAACCATAAATGAGGTGATAATATGTTTAACTATATAGAAAAATTAGACTCTATAGAACAATTTAAAATATTAAAAGAAGAAAATGAAAAAATTGTTTTTGTATTTTCTGCAAGTTGGTGTCCTGATTGCATCATGCTTGATCGCTATTTAGAAGAAACGATGAACAAGTTTCCAGAAATAAAATTTATCTACGTTAATCGTGATGACTATCCAGAAATAGCACAAGCTCTTGATATTTTTGGTATTCCTTCTTTTGTAGGTTACAAAAATAATGTCGAAGTTAGTCGTTTTGTTTCAAGACTTGCTAAAACACAAAAAGAAGTAGAACAATTTTTAGAAAAAATTTAGTGAAAAAAGGGAGTGACTCAAAAATCGTGATTTCTTAAGAAATAAGATTTTATTGAATCACTCCCGTTAAGTTTATGAGATATCTAAAAAGTTTTTATAAAGCGAATTTAAATATCAATAAATCACTACGTTTATGAATTTTTATATAAACTTTGTTAAGATTTAAGGCTTTTGGGGTAGTCCTTATTTTTACCTTAAATAATACAATGGACCTAAAATTTTTCTAATATTTTCTGTCGATTCAAACTCCAAATTCAGAACATCGTCTACGGTTTTTATCTTATTATTCTCTATCATCTCTTTTAATGATGATGGAACAACACTCAATTTAAACACTGGTGTAATCTTCAAATCAGAAGTTGGAACAATATTATACAAATCATTCTCCTCAATTTTTTGACCAAGAAATATTTCTTTAGTTCCTTTATCCAAATTAACTTTCACATTCTTATTAGCTATAAAATAAGATATTTTATACCCTGCTCTCGGTTCAACAATTATCTTATTATTTTTAGTAGCATCCCCAATACTATTAAATTCATCAACTTTTAAAATATTCGATGAATTTTTCGATAGATTAATATTTCCTGCAAAAGTATATTCAAATTCTACATTAAATAACTTTCTATAAACTGCATTAAATTCAATATTCTTCCCTTTTTCAGTTACAACAGCACCTATCTCATTCGTTTGTAATAGCCTATTCTTAGATACTCTTGTATTTTCTGAGTTCTCACCTGCGATTAAATAATCACCATTAGCTTGCCAACCTAAAAATTCTTGTTCAGTAACTCCCGTAGCAGTTGGTAAATTAATCATACTATCTATCCTTGAACCAACTAATACGTCTTGACCATCAGATAAGAATTTATCTATTCCTCTTCCTACAAATTTAACATTGACCCATTCACTTTCTACTTTTTTAAAGTAAATTTCTAGTACAGTTTCAGTTGTAATATACTCATCATCGTTTACTACCTTTTTATTAGATCTGAACAGTACTTCATATCCCGAACTAGGCTTAATCTTTTTACGTAACTCAGCTAGTAGTTCCCCTATTTTCTTCGTTTCAGGCCATTCTAAGTCCTTATCCTTAATACTATCATCTACTTTACCAAAACGTTTATTATAGTCATCTTGACGAATCTTTATAGTATTTACATTTTCTTTATAATTAGCCTTAACTATAATGCTATCATCCACTTTAAATTCTGATAAATCTTTAATATCTTTAATTTTTGAATTATCACTTGCATTTAATATAGTATATGAATCTACATGATATTTTTCTTTATCAAAAAATTTAGTATCTGTCTCACTTAATTTTTGATCTGTTAGTAAAGTTACCTCTTTCTTAGCCTTACCATTATCCAATACCACTTTTGTATTATATTTAGCTTTTATTTTTATATTATTTCCTAAAACTTGTGAATTCGTCACTTCTTTCTCATCAAGATAATAACCAGAAAATTCATAATCAGAGTTTTTAGAAACTACTTCTTTTATTTCATTATCTCTTATAAAGTTTGTGAACGTTACACCTTTTTTTATTAAATACTCCTTTGTATTTTCCTTAAACTTCGATGGATACTCTAAAGTTACTTTATTCCAGTAATCTTTATCTTGTGACAGTTTTACCTCAATCTTTTTAGCTAAATATGGAAGCTCAATGTTTTCAGAATTAATTTCTTTACCATCTATTAGAATAGTCGCTTTATTGTAACTATAATATTTATCTGGACGATAATACTGTTCAATTTCATAAGGAAGAATCGGTACACTTTCGTCCTGCGGAGCATTTCTTAACTCAATAGTTCGATTTACTACTTCTTTTTTCCCTTCTGTTACAACTAGATTGATAGTTTTTTTAGTAAAATATACTTTACTTGATTTTGAATATTCAAGATTCTCTATATTCCCCTTATCATCAATATCATAACTCATAACATTCATGATTATTCTACTATTTGGAACAAGTAATTTAAGCAAAGTTTTATCAACTATCTTACCTGTTCCACTTTTTTTTAATTGTATTCTAAACAGTTCACTCGGAATATTATTATTATCTAGTGAATAAAAAATTAAATAATTATAAGAGTTCTTTTTATAACTTAGTAATTCAGCACTATACTCTAGTTCTTCCATATTACTTTGAATTACACTATTCTTTATAACAGGAGGAGAATAACTTCTAGTATTAGAAAATAAATCAAAATTAAAAATATTATTCCTTAGTACTGTATCCATTACAGTTGTATTATAATCAGTAAAATAGTCTGCTTTGGCCTCTGAATTTATAGCCATAAGAAAGCTACTGCACAACAATCCAGACACGACAAACTTACAATATTTCAACATTTCTCCTCCTCTCTAATTACCTTCTTTTTTATATTATACCATAATCCTTAACAACAATTATATAAAACATTATTAAAATAAACTTAAATAAAACAATTATTGCTAAAAAACTATTTTATATTTACATAATTCAACAAATTACATCAAATACACTAATGTTTACTAATAACTATATCCATTATATCCATCACAAAATTGACCTATAAGTGTGGTACTTCACTTATAGGTCAATCATTCTTTACAAAATGTTAAATTAAGCCTCGCTTATATTTTCTAACATTATCTGATCATTAGATATACTAACTTCATCATATTCGTAATCGTCTGCAAAATCGTACGAATACTCCTTATATAGGAACATCTCATTAGAGTAGTCTAAAAACTCCTCTTCCGGAGTTAAAAACTCTATTTCGTTATAACTTTCATCAGCATAATCTGATAAAATTTCATCTTCATAGTCTATTTCAGTATTGAAGTCCTGGGAATATTCATCATCTTGCCCGTACCTGGGATCCGGTGACTCCAAACTAGATAAATTCATCGTATACATAAAAATCTCCTTAAATATCTTTTTTTTATTAATACATATTATACAAAATAGTTTTAAAATTTACAAGTAAAAACTATAAGTTTTTTAAAATAATTTTCCTTACTTCATCAAGTGCTTCAATGCTTGTTCTATAGCGGATTAACTCCCTATCTCCAGTAAAAATACATTTTTTTACACTCACTTCACCAAAAGCATAAATTCCTATATACACTAGTCCAACAGGTTTACCACTCTCATCACTATTAGGTCCTGCTATTCCTGTTGTTGCAATAGCAAAGTCACTTCCTAACCTATTAGCAACACCTAGTACCATCTCTTTTGCCACTTTTTCACTAACAGCACCATATTTTTCTAAAGATTCTTCTTTAACTCCTAATGTTCTCACTTTAGATTCATTTGAATAACATACTATTCCCTCAAGCAATGAATTTGAAATCCCACTTTTCTCTACTAGCATAGAAGTTATTTTACCACCAGTTAATGATTCAGCTGTAGAAATAGTAAAGTTATTCTCAACTAATAAGTTTGCTACTACACTATTCATTTCAGTTTGAGAGCTAGAGATATTCTCATCACCTACTAGGTAAATATATTCACCAACTCTACTTTCTATCACATCTAGTTGTCCTAATATTAATTTTTCACATTCACTCTCTTCATCCGAGCTTGCAGTTATACGTAATAATACCTCTCCTGTTTTTGCATATAGTGCCAAGGTTGGATTAGTTTGGTTATCCATTATGTCTTTTATTTTCGTTTCTAGTAATGATTCGCCAATTCCGTAAAATCTTATATATTTAGAAATAAATTTCTTGTTACTAAATTTTTCTAAATACGGTTTTACACTTTTCTCAAACATATCTCTCATTTCACGTGGAGGTCCCGGTAATAGTATGATACGTTTGTTATTCTCCTCGATAATTATTCCTGGAGCAGTTCCACAGAAATTCTCTAATACTATTGCACCATCAGGAATTAAAGCCTGTTTTTTATTATTTTCTGTAATAACAGTTCTTCCTGCTCTTGTCAATCTCTCTAGTATTTTCACCCAAGAATATTCATGGAAATAAAAATCTCTACCAAAAAACTCCGCAGCACATTCCTTAGTTATATCATCATCAGTTGGCCCTAATCCTCCTGTAATAATAACAGTATCATTTTCTAAAAATGCAGTTTCTAATGTTTTAAGTAATCTTTCCCTATTATCTCCTACTGTTGTCTGCCTATATACACCTATCCCTAATGCAGCTAGTTCTTTCGATAAATAGGCAGTATTCGTATTTACTATATCTCCTAATAATAACTCTGTTCCCACAGAAACTAATTCAACTTTCATAATAATCACCTCACAAAAATTAATTCTTTATATCCTTTAACTATATTCTACATCAAATTTACTAAAAAATAAATAAAGTATACTTGAAATAATACTAATCTTATACTCTAATAAAAAAAAGTAAAATTCTCAAGATTTATAATTCTCGTAGAATTTTACTCTATTAAAACATTATTCTCTATTCGTGTAAGATTGATGTAGTTCTAATTGATCTCCCATAAGCTCTTCAATAGTAACCATCTCAAAACCTTGTTCAGTTAAATACTGTAAAATTAATGGTAGTGCATCAATAGTTGTCTGATGAACATCGTGCATAAGGATAATTGAACCGGGTTGCGCCTTTTTGACTTCTTTCATTATAGAAGCAGTATTACGATTTTTCCAATCTAGTGTATCTACATCCCAAAGAATAAATGACTGATCGACCGCAGCTTGAATAGTCTCATTTATTGCTCCGTATGGTGGTCGCATAATATGAACATCTAATCCACTCGCTTTTTTCAACGCTGCTGTTGTATCATTAATCTGACTTTTAGCTTTTTCTAAACTTATTTTTGTTAGTACCGGATGATCCCAAGAGTGATTCCCTATTTGATGCCCTTCTGCTACAACCTGTTTAACTATCTCCTCGTTACCTTCGACAGCATGTCCAACCATAAAGAATGTACCTTTTGCATTATACTTTTTAAGAAGTTCTAATGCGATAGGCGTTGTTTTTGGACTAGGTCCATCATCAAATGTTAAAGCCACAGCTTTTCTATTTTTCTTTTTAATGTAAGTCTGATATTTTTCTAGATCTTCACCTTTCAAATAACTCTCATTTATATATTTGTACAAATCATTAATAGAAATTTCTACTGAATTAACATCTCCAACTTTTGGTTCTATATTTATATTAAACTTAGAATCATTAAATGCAAATTTCCAAGTTGCCATATCTTGATCTCTCAATTTATTTATTATCGTTTTAATGTCATTTTCAGATATTCCCTTCAGCGCTAACTGTTGCTTAATCTTAAATAAGAATTTATTTTTAGCATCATCAGGAGATTTGAAAAGACTTGATAAAGTGAAGGTTTTACCATCTTTTTCTGTATACGAACTTAATAAAATTTTAGTTGAAATGGGTCCTACTTCATAATCATTAATTTTATGTGAAACTTTTTCCAATGATAATTCCGTCACATTAGCAAATTTTCCCTCTTCTTCTTTGCTACCATAGAATATTATTTCCTTAATATTTTTACTGAAATTCAATTCTCCTTCTACTAAGTCTTTAGTTTCGTCATCTAAACGAGATTTCACTTCGTTTGCCTCCGGTGTATTCGAATTTGGATAATAAACTTTAACATATTTATCTCCAATCCAGCCACTTTTAGCCTTACTATCTTTCGCTAAATCTGACTTATCAGCGGCTTCAACAGTTTTTTTCACTTGTGATTGAAAATTATATTCCTGCCATTTCTGATAAGCAGTATCTCTATAAACAAATAACATCGAACATATTGCTATAACTAAAATCCCTAAGAAAACACCTAATTTCTTCATTATTTCCATTCCCTTCTTGTAATCTCTTTTATTACAATTTAAAAATATAAATTAATAAAACGTTTCACCAATTATTATACATCAAACTTAACAATTAAACTAGAAGGAATTTAGTAAATACTGTATATTTTTTAATTTTCTAAATAAAAAAAGAGTAACTCTAAGATCTTTTTTCGAAAAATAAGATTTTTGAGTCACCCCTGCACAGTTTATTGGATATTTAAAAAGCTTTTATAAAGCGAATTTAGATATCAATAAACCACTGCGTCTATTAGTTCTTATATGAACTTTGTTGAATTTCAGAACTTTTGAGCCCCATATCAACATCTCTTTTATTATTTATTTTGCATTCTGCGCCCTTTTTTATCGAAGAATTTTTTATCTGTACCATGGCGTTCATTGCGCCCCTTTTTATCACGACCTTCCGAACGACGACGTCGATCATTCCCTCTATTAGAACGTTTACCTCGTTCTTGTTTACGAGGCAGAGGTTTTTCAAATGATAATTCTACATCTACTTCTTTTTTATCATTGATTAATTTACTTAGTAAAATTGTAATTACTTTTTCCGCATTTGTTTCAGCCAATAGCTTATTAGCTAAACTATTGAACTCAACATGATTATTATCTACTTCAGAAATAACTTCTTCAAACAATCTATTGTGACGAGATTTTTTCACTTCATCTTGTGAATACGGACGTAACATCTTCATTCTCTCACCACGAGAATTTTCAATATCTTTTAAGTACGGCATTTCTACAGGATTTAAAAATGTTATCGCAACCCCAGATTTCCCTGCACGCCCTGTTCTTCCTATTCTATGTGTGTAGCTTTCTACATCTTGAGGAATATCAAAATTATACACGTGTGTAACATCGCTAATATCAATTCCACGAGCAGCAACATCAGTTGCTACAAGAATTTGTAGTGAGTTATTTTTAAACTTACGTAAAATTTCTAAGCGTTTTGACTGAGTAATATCTCCATGAAGACCTTCTGCTAAATAACCTTTCGCTATTAATGCACTTGATAGCTCATCAACTCGGCGTTTAGTTCTTCCAAATACAATTGCTAAGTTTGGATTTTGTACATCTAAAAATCCGATTAATGTTTCTAATTTTTCATTTTCTCTAGCAATAGTTGCGAATTCTGTAATATCCGGCTTAAGATCTTCGTCACTCATTGTCTTTATAAGTTTATAATCTCCCATGAAATCTTTAGATAATTCCATAATTGTTTTTGGCATTGTAGCTGAGAATAACAATGTCTGATGTTTTGAAGTTATTTTTGATAAAATAAACCTAACATCTTCTATGAATCCCATATTTAGCATTTCATCCGCTTCGTCTAATACTAAATGTGTTAATGCTTCTAGTTTTATTGTTCTTCTATTGATATGATCGATTACACGACCTGGTGTACCCACTATTATTTGTGGACGTTTTTTCAAGTCCTGAATTTGTCTTTCTATACTCGTCCCACCAAATACAATACTAACCTTTAATCCTTTTGCTCTTGACATTAGGCGAAGTTGTTCACCTACTTGTTGAGCTAACTCTCTTGTTGGAGCAAGGATTAATGATTGTAATTGGTCATTTCGCCTTACTGTATCTACTAACGGTATTCCAAAAGCACCTGTTTTTCCTGATCCTGTTTGTGCTTGAGCCAAGACATCAATTCCAGATAATACATACGGAATCGTCTCTACTTGAATACCAGTTGGAGATATGAAATTCATATTGGTTAGTGACTGAACCGTCTCTTGACTAACCCCTAATTCTTCAAATGTTGTCATTTATTTCTCCTTAATTTCAATTTTATATACTGTCTTATTTATACAACCTGTTAATTATAGCATGAAAATTGAAAATAATAAAGAAATAAGCGTACATAATTTATAGTTATAGGAGTGACTCAACAAAATCTATTTTCAAAATTATGATTTTTGAGTCACTCCCACCTATCTTCTTTTATTACATATTTTTATTAGTAATCTCATCGATTTTCTTAGCAATATTCTTTATACTTTGTCCCGAATTACTTAGATTATTCGTATAAATTAATAACATATAATCTTCATCACCAAATACTATTGCAGTATCGTGATAATTAGCATCAAGAGCACCGTATTTACTCGCGATTTTTTTATTTGAAATACCTTCTTTAATCCATTCTCCCTCATCAGAATCTTCAAGATACTTAATTAATTCAGGATACTTATCACGTTCTTTATACAATTTCGTCCAAACTACTTCCATCATTGCTGGTGTAATTCTATTATTTTGTGCTTCTTCTTGTGGTAATGTCACTCCAAGTTCAGATAAATATTTAACTACAAATACAGATGCTGTCGCACTATTCCCCATCAACATATTAGTCGCAGTATTATCCGAATATTGAATCATATTTTGAATAACATACTCCAGCTTGTAACTATCTTTCTTCTTATTATTAGTTATCTGTCCATTACCATCTTCTAAAAATTTCTCGTTATAATATATATCGGCATTTTTAGATAATTCCCCTTTTCTTATACGATCATAAATTTTCATAGCATAAACTACTTTAATCGTACTTGCCGCTGTAAAGTAGTGATTGTCCTCTTGCGAATATCTATAACCTGTAGAAAAGTTTTTATAAACAATACCAATTTCATTATTACCTTTATATTGTTCGATAACTCTGTCTAAAGTTTCATTTAATTCTGTATCACTAAGTTTCTTGTTCTCCACTACCGGCTCTTCTTTTTTATTTTCCTCGTTTTGTGCCTCTTGCTTCGCCATTTCTTGCTGCTTAATAGCATCTTTTCTAGCCTTTATATGACCACCAGCAGAAAAAACTCCATAAATAACTAAAATCACCGCTGTTGATTCAATTATAAACTTTAAAATTCTCTTCCCAGTCTTTTTCACTACTCTACTCACATCCTCTTTCCATATTCTATTACTAGTTTACTACACATTAACTTTTTTCTCAATACCTACCAAAAATATCAGATAAAATAATAAATACACGCTATCTAGAAAAGAGTAACCCAAAATTAGTATTTTGAATTACTCTTGAAAATTATATATCTGTCTTTAGATAAAAATCTTGTTCTGATATTTTCTCAAATCCCATGTTTTCGTACATGTATTTAGGCGTATCATTCGCATCAACAACTAAAAGAACATTCTCCTTACGCTCATTATCAATAGCATAACTAATAATATGCCTAGCTATTCCAAGATTCCTATATTCAGGTGTTATATAAAGATTATCAATTTCGAAGAAATTATTCTTAACTATAATATTAGCAGAACCAACTATTTTCTCCCCGTCTTTAGCAACGAGCTGTTTAATATTCTCTGATCTAATATCTTCATATAGTAAAGTCTGATTATGTTCAGCCCATTCTTCATTACTAGCCTCAATATCTATTTTATATTGAAAATCTAAATATCTGTTTAAATCAACTTTTTGAAGATATCCCACAGAAAAATCACTTAACTCTTGCTCTATAAAATCTTTAATATTTAAATAATACAAGTTTAAATTTATCTCGTTAAAACTTTCCTTTTTTAGATATTTTTTCAATTTTCTGGACAATTTCACATTCTCTAAAGCTGCTAAGTGAATAAAATTAACACCTTTATCCTTAAAGAAATTTCTACAAGATGAAATATAATATTCTACTTCATCAATAGTAGTCGGCTCTTTTTTCATCAATAAATAATTCCCACTAAAATACAGTTTCGATTTAATTGTTTGATATATTACATAACTATCAGTTTCAACAACCGACTTTGCCCTAGAATAAATATCTTTAAAACTATAATCCATACTTAACACCTCCTATTCTTAACGTATTTCGATTACATATCAATGTTATTAATGATGTCCATGTGGTCCGTGATGACGTTCAAAATGATTAATAATATCAAGAACTCGTTCACTTCCTGTTAAGTCATACACATTTCTTAATGTTTCTAAATACGTTGGATCATCATGTAATACTTGGAAATAAGTAACTACTTCTTCTTCAACAAAATCAATATAGTCTTCTTCCTCAGATAATGCATTTAATGCCGCACCTAAAAGGATAGGATCTTCTTTAATCTCAGCATTATCATTATATAGACCATAAATTTTATCATATTCAAATAATGACTTAAGCGCATGTATTGTAATAAATAAAGTTTCTTCTGAAATACCTTGAGTCGTTAACACCTCTTGCATAAGAGTACGAATATTATCATATTGTTGATCTTCTTTATATAACGTAATTAAATGAAGATATCCACTAATTGACATTCCTTGTAACTCAACATACTTCTCTAAATACCCCTTAGCTTCATCTCCTTTAGACATATGCCCTAAATGTAAATATGCCTCTGTAAAATCTGGATCTAAAGCAATAGTTTTTAGTAAATTCATCTTAGAATTTTCTAAGTTTTGAATTTGATTATACGCAAATGCTAAAGAGAATAGAATACTTGCATCCTCATATCCACGTCCATGCTCATTATAGAAGTTAATTGCCTCTTCAAATAATCCCAAAGCAAATAAATTATCAAATGCAGTTTGGAAATTTTCTAAAGTAGGTTCTTCATGGAAGATTCGTTCGCTTAAACTTTTAGCCTTATCTTCTCTTCCAGTCGCTAAATAAATACCTACTAATTCTTTGTCAATAGCACGAATTGCCTCATTAAAATCTGTTCCCGCTCTAGCAGTTAAAAACTTATCTTCAGCAATCTCATACAACTCATCTTCTAAATAAATCAATCCCTCTTGATATAAAATCGCTGGAGTTTTTGGAGAATTATATAATACTACTAATGCATCATCTTTTCTATCCAAATAAAGCAGATTATGTACATACCCCTCAATTGCAGTATCTTCTTCTCTATTTTGCTCATAAATAACTCTAGATAATTCTAAACACTCTTCAAATAATCCATTATCTAAAAGTACTGTACGAAACTCCTCTTGTTGCTCTCTATCTAATTCATAAAGATCAATATTTTTTAATTCCTCTAAAAATTTTTGTAAATCCATCTAATTATCTCTCCTTGCTAATTTATTCATTATAAAAGTTAATTCACTTTTCACATTAGGATTTAAATTCTCTATACTAATCTGAGCTTTTCCTAAATATCTTCTACTCACATCCAAAGTGTTCATCAAAATCTCTTCATCATTTTTAATAAAATTAATTATTTCTTCCTTATCTTCATCGGTAGTATCTCTAGTAAAGTCACTAAATAACTCAGAATTTTTCTCTTTTGCAAGTAGGGCTGGTAAGGTAATATTCCCATTCATTAAATCCTGTCCAACCTCTTTACCTAGATACTCAATTCCTCCAGCAAAGTCTAAATAATCATCTACTATTTGATAACTCATTCCTAAATAATAACCATAAGAAAAAGCACTACTTATGTTTTCATCAGAAGCTTTAGCTACAATACTTCCAGCCACACAAGCAAAAGCTATTAATATCGCTGTTTTCCTCTTAATTTTCTTTAAATAATCTAATCTACGAGTATTAATATTATACAGACCATCTTCTTGGATTAGTTCTCCAATACAAAGCTCTTTAAGCGTATCTGCTAAATAATAATGAATTCTTTCATCATCAAATCTAGCAACCTCTCTTAAAACTACCGCAAAAAGATAATCCCCAACACGAAGGGCAAATTCATCTCCATACTGTTTGTTCATTGTAACACTTCCACGTCTTGTCTCAGCATTATCAATAATATCATCATGAATCAGACTCGCAGTATGAATAATTTCTACTATACTAGCCATTCGAATTATATCTTTTTTATTCAACTCAAAATTTCCCAATTTGGCGCACATAAGTAAAAGAAGGACTCTAACCCTCTTTCCTCCATTTAGAAAATACTTCTTGATAATTTCATTTAATCTATCATCTTCACTTCTAGTAATATCAAAAATATCTTCTAATACATCATGTACCAAAATTTCATACTGTTTTAACATCCTATTCTCCATTAATCTTATACAAAGACCACCGCTTTACTATCAAATTCTTGAAACTCGATATTATAAAAATTAAACCATGTCTTTATTATACTCAAATAAAACTCTTCCTCACTCATTCTCTTAGTAAGAATTTGAAAATACCCAACTCGCATAGTTTCAGTCAAAATACTTAACTTATCCAAATCGTCTTTTAGTAAACTATAATACTCAAAACTAAAATAATCTCCAAATAATATTGACTTTGATTCAATACGATTTGAGCAAGCACCATGGCTGTACAAAGAACTTAAAGCACAAAAAATAGCCGTATTATATCTCTCATTATTAAAACTATATTTCTCTATAAAAGGTATAATATTTAATTTTTCTATTAATCTTTCATTATAATTATATTTTTTCATAATAAATCCTTCATTATTTATCTGTATAAATTATACCACAATATTGCAATTTATTAAAATTTGATTATCTATTTTCTAGATAAAAATTTTTATACATTGAATATCCCTGATGATAATAAAAATTAAGAGCAACCTTAAAATCATGATTTAAAAAATCACTATCATAAAGTTACTCTATAAATTTATTCATTTTTGAAAATTAATATATTACTATTCAGTATATCTATATCTTTTCTACAACTAATTCTGTGTCTTTATTATTTAATATTTTTATTGTATTTAATTCGCTTATTAATATTAAAAACATTACTAATGTAAGAATTGCTTTAGTAGAGATATTATCCGTATTATTGCTAATCATACCTAGAAATATATAACAAATTATACTATTATGCCAATTAGATCTTTTCATATACTCCGAATTTTTAAAGTTTATATAAAGACTATATAAACTTATTAAT